>CAUUXT010000054.1:0-6778 GCA_963549015.1 uncultured Streptococcus sp. | reverse complement strand
GGCAGGTTCTATCCTTAAACTCAAAGATGGTTTGAAAAATGTAGTCGAATGGGGCATTGCGAACCCGCATGAAGCCGTCATGATGGCCAGCCTCAACCCAGCAAAATCTGTTCACATCGATGATGTCTGTGGTCAAATCCGTGAAGGTTATGACGCTGACTTTATCGTACTAGATAAAGATTTGGAATTGGTAGCAACCTACCTAGATGGTGTGAAACGTTATCAAGCTTAAGATGATAAAATAGGGGTCAATAAAGGACTCCTATTTTTATTATCAGATGAAAATAATAGGATTAAAGAAATTGCTAATGGGGGAAACAAGCAAAATCCTTTTCTTGTAATAAAAAATTAGATATAATATACGATACAAAGGAAGTAGTAAGAATGTATCGTGTTATAGAAATGTATGGGGACTTTGAACCGTGGTGGTTCATAGAAGGTTGGGAAGAAGATGTCATCATGAGTCAATCTTTTGACAAGTATTATGATGCTCTAAAATATTATAAATCATGCTGGTTTGAGCTGGAAAAGAAGAATCCTCTTTATAAGAGTCGAAGTGATTTGATGACTATTTTTTGGGATCCTGCCGACTAACGCTGGTGTGATGAGTGCGATGAGTATTTGCAACAGTACCATTCTTTGGCACTTTTACAGGATGAGCAAGTCATCCCCGATGAAAAGCTACGTCCAGGCTACGAAAAACAAACAGGTCAAGAAAAGCACCGTTCTTGCCGTATGAAATGGAGATAAAAAAGTAACTTTTTAAGTTGCTTTTTTTATTTTTTTGCGAATAGTTAGATAAGGAGGGCGGTATGGTACAAGAAATTGCACAGAAAATTATTGCTACTGCGAAAGAAAAGAAGGCCCAGGATATCTATTTTATCCCCAAGGAAAAGTCCTACGAACTTCACATGCGGGTTGGAGACGAACGGTGTCTAGTTGACTCCTATGAGTTTGATGTTTTAGCTGCAGTGATTAGTCATTTCAAGTTTGTAGCGGGTATGAATGTAGGGGAGAAGAGACGTAGTCAGCTGGGATCTTGCGACTATCAGCATGGGGAGAAGGTGTCTTCTCTGCGTTTGTCTACCGTAGGAGATTATCGGGGACATGAGAGTTTGGTTATTCGTTTGTTGCACGATGAGGAACAGGAACTGCATTTCTGGTTTCAGGATCTAGCAGAACTAGGGGAACAACACAGGCAAAGGGGCCTCTACCTTTTTGCAGGTCCAGTTGGAAGTGGCAAGACGACCTTGATGCACGAATTAGCCAAGTCTCTTTTTAAGGGGCAGCAGGTCATGTCCATTGAAGATCCTGTCGAGATCAAGCAGGAAGACATGCTCCAGTTGCAGTTGAATGAGGCGATTGGCTTGACCTATGAAAATCTGATCAAACTATCTCTCCGACATCGTCCTGACCTCTTGATTATCGGTGAAATTCGGGATAGCGAGACGGCGCGTGCAGTGGTCAGAGCCAGTTTGACAGGGGCGACAGTCTTTTCAACCATTCATGCCAAGAGTATCCGAGGTGTTTATGAACGCCTTCTGGAGTTAGGTGTGACGGAGGAAGAATTAGCAGTTGTTCTGCAAGGAGTCAGCTACCAGAGATTAATCGGGGGAGGAGGAATCGTTGACTTTGCAAACAAAGACTTTCAAGAACACCAGCCAACTAGCTGGAATGCGCAGATTGACCAGCTTCTTAAAGATGGACATATCACAAGTCTTCAGGCTGAAACGGAAAAAATTAGCTACAGCTAAGCAGAAGAAAATCATCACCTTGTTTAACAATCTCTTCTCCAGTGGCTTTCATTTGGTGGAAATTATTTCTTTCTTGGGCAGAAGTGCCCTGCTGGAAAAGGACTATGTGACCCAGATGCACCAAGGCTTGTCCCAGGGAAAATCCTTCTCAAAAATGATGAACAGCTTGGGCTTTTCAAGTGCTATTGTGACCCAGTTATCTCTAGCTGAAGTGCATGGAAATCTTCACCTGAGTTTGGGAAAGATAGAAGAATATCTGGATAATTTGGCCAAGGTCAAGAAAAAGTTAATCGAAGTGGCGACTTATCCCCTGATTTTGCTGGGATTTCTCCTGCTAATCATGCTGGGATTGAGAAACTATCTACTCCCCCAACTGGACAGTGGCAATATCGCCACCCAAATCATCGGCAATCTGCCACAAATTTTTCTGGGGCTAGTGTTGGTTTGCTCTCTATCTTTGCTTTTAGCCCTCACTTTCTACAAAAGAAGTTCCAAGATGCGGGTCTTCTCGATGTTGGCACGGGTTCCCTTTCTGGGAATCTTTGTCCAGACCTATCTGACGGCCTATTACGCGCGTGAATGGGGCAATATGATTTCACAGGGGATGGAGCTGACGCAGATTTTTCAGATCATGCAGGAACAAGGTTCCCAGCTCTTTAAAGAAATCGGTCAAGATCTGGCTCAAGCCCTGCAAAATGGCCGCGAGTTTTCTCAGACTATAGGAACCTATCCTTTCTTTAAAAAGGAGTTGAGTCTCATCATCGAGTATGGGGAAGTCAAGTCCAAGCTGGGGAGTGAGTTGGAAATCTATGCGGAGAAAACTTGGGAGGCCTTTTTTACCCGAGTCAACCGCACCATGAACTTAGTACAGCCACTGGTTTTTATCTTTGTGGCTCTGATTATCGTTTTACTTTATGCGGCAATGCTTATGCCCATGTATCAAAATATGGAGGTAAATTTTTAAAATGAAAAAACTCATGACAAATTTAAAAAAAGCCAAGGTTAAAGCTTTCACTTTGGTAGAAATGCTAGTCGTCCTTTTAATCATCAGCGTTCTTCTCTTGCTCTTTGTGCCCAATTTGACCAAGCAAAAGGATGCCGTAGATGACAAAGGAAAAGCTGCTGTTGTCAAGGTCGTGGAAAGCCAGGCAGAGCTTTATCGTCTGGACAAGAATGAAGATGCTAGTCTTAGCAAATTACAAGCGGACGGTCGTATCACAGCTGAGCAAGCCAAAGCTTATAAAGACTACCATGCAAAACAAAAAACAAGTCAAACGGTTGCAGATTAAGGCCTTTACTATGTTTGAAAGCCTCTTGGTTTTGGGACTTGTGAGTATCATTGCTATGGCTTTATCAGGTTCAGTCCAGTCCACGTTTGTAGCTGTGGAGGAGCAGATTTTCTTTATGGAGTTTGAAGAACTCTATCGGGAAACGCAAAAACGCAGTGTAGCTAGTCAACAAAAGACAAGTTTGAGCATAGAGGGACAGACCATTAGCAATGGCAGTCAAAAGTTGACAGTTCCCAAAGGAATTCAAGCACCATCAGGACAAAGCATTATATTTGACCGAGCTGGGGGCAACTCGTCTCTGGCTAAGGTTGAATTTCAGACCAGTAAAGGAGCGATTCGCTATCAATTATATCTAGGAAATGGAAAAATTAAACGCATTAAAGAAACAAAAAATTAGGGCAGTGATTTTACTGGAAGCGGTAGTTGCTCTAGCCGTGTTTGCCAGCATTGCGACCCTTCTTTTGGGGCAAATTCAGAAAAATAGACAAGAAGAGGCAGAAATCTTGCAAAAGGAAGAAGTCTTGCGTGTGGCGAAGATGGCTCTGCAGACAGGTCAAAATCAGGTAAACATAAACGGAGTGGAGATTCAGGTGTTTGCTAGTGAAAAAGGATTGGAGGTCTACCATGGTACAAAGAAATTGCTCGATCTTAAAGAGCAGTAAAGTTCAAGCTTTCACTCTTTTAGAATCTTTGCTTGCCCTTATCGTCATTAGCGGTGGCTTGCTTCTCTTTCAAGCCATGAGTCAGCTCCTCATTTCAGAAGTTCGCTACCAGCAACAAAGCGAGCAAAAGGAGTGGCTCTTGTTTGTGGACCAGCTAGAGGCAGAGTTAGAGTGTTCGCAGTTTGAAAAGGTGGAAGCCAATCACCTCTATGTGAAGCAAGATGGCAAGGATATCGCTATGGGCAAGTCCAAATCAGATGATTTCCGGAAAACCGATAGCAGTGGACGAGGTTACCAGCCAATGGTTTATGGCCTCAAATCAGCTCAAATTACAGAGGAAAATCAATTGGTTCGCTTTCGTTTCCAATTTCAAAAGGGCTTAGAAAGGGAGTTCATCTATCGTGTGGAAAAAACAAAAAGTTAAGGCAGGCGTTCTTTTATATGCAGTCACCATGGCAGCCATTTTTAGCCTTTTGTTGCAGTTTTATTTGAATCGGCAAGTTGCCCATCACAAAGACTACACCCTAAACAAAGAGAAGTTAGTCGCTTTTGCCATGGCCAAACGAAGCAAAGATAAGGCTGAGCAAGAAAGTGGTGAACGAGTCTTTAACTTAGGAAAAGTTACTTATCAAAATACCAAAACAGGTTTTGCAATAAGTGTTCATATGAATAAGGGCAACTATGAATTTCTCTTTCCTTCGATGAAAGCCAAGGAAAAGAAAACAGTTAAAAAGGAAGAGGTAGCGACTGATTCAAGCAATCAAGCAGGGAAGAAAAAATCAGAAGAAAAGCCTGAAAAGAAAGCCAATTCCTAGGCAATTCAACTTCTTTGTGTTACACTAAAAGCATGAAACACGATTTTAATCACAAAGCAGAAACCTTTGATTCGCCCAAAAATATCTTTCTTGCAAACTTGGTTTGTCAGGCAGTTGAAAAACAGATTGATTTTCTATCAGATAAGGAAATACTGGACTTTGGTGGGGGGACGGGTCTATTAGCTTTGCCCCTGGCTCAGCAGGCCAAGTCGGTTACCCTTGTGGACATCTCGGAGAAAATGCTGGAGCAAGCCCGTTTGAAAACAGAAGAGCAAGAAATCAGGAATCTTCAACTTTTGGAGCAGGATTTACTGGCAAATCCCTTGGAGCAGCAATTTGACATAATTGTTGTCAGTCGAGTTCTTCATCATATACCTGATCTAGATGCAACTCTTGCCATGTTTCACCATCACCTTAGGGAGAATGGACAGCTCCTCATTGCTGATTTTGTCAAGACAGATACCAACCATCACGGCTTTGAATTGCCTGAACTGGGAAATAAGCTCGCCCAGTTTGGCTTTTCGAGCATTGACAGTCAGATTTTTTACAGTGCTGAAGGTCTTTTCCTAGGAAATTACGCAGAGCTCTTTTTAACTGTAGCCCAAAAATCACTCGCTCACTAAAGCAGTGATTTTTTCTCTTCAGATGGAAAAAATAGGGGAAATTTGATAAGATAGGAATATGGATTTTGAAAAAATTGAACAAGCTTATACGTATTTACTAGAGAATGTCCAAGTCATTCAAAGTGATTTGGTGACCAACTTTTATGACGCCTTGGTGGAGCAAAACAGCATTTATCTGGATGGTGAAACTGAGCTAAATCAGGTCAAGGAGAACAATCAGGCCCTTAAGCGTTTAGCGCTTCGCAAAGAAGAATGGCTCAAGACCTACCAGTTTCTCTTGATGAAGGCTGGGCAGACAGAGCCCCTACAGGCCAATCACCAGTTTACACCAGATGCCATTGCTTTACTTTTGGTGTTTATTGTGGAAGAATTGCTTAAAGAGGAGGAAATTACTATTCTCGAAATGGGTTCTGGGATGGGAATTCTAGGCGCTACTTTCTTGACCTCGCTTGATAAAAAGGTGGACTATTTGGGAACGGAAGTGGATGATTTGCTGATTGATTTGGCAGCTAGCATGGCAGATGTGATTGGTTTGCAGGCTGGTTTTGTTCAGGGGGACGCCGTTCGTCCGCAAATGCTCAAAGAAAGCGATGTGGTCATCAGTGACTTACCTGTCGGTTATTACCCAGACGACACTATCGCTTCACGCTATCATGTAGCTTCTAGCCAAGAACATACTTATGCCCACCATTTGCTGATGGAACAAGGTCTCAAGTACCTCAAGTCAGATGGCTATGCTATTTTTCTGGCTCCGAGTGATTTGTTGACCAGCCCCCAAAGTGATTTGTTAAAAGGGTGGCTCAAAGACGAAGTGAGTCTGGCTGCTATCATCGCTCTGCCAGAGGATGTTTTCTCAACGGCCAGTCAGGCCAAGAGTATTTTTGTCTTACAGAAGAAAAGAGACAAGGAAATAGAACCCTTTGTTTACCCTCTTACTAGCTTGCAAGATCCGTCAGTATTGTTGACCTTTAAAGAAAATTTTCAAAATTGGAGCAAAGGTACTGAAATATAAAAGAGATTTTGTTATAATAGATGAAAACGCTTAAAAAGAGGTATCATCTTATGACAAAAACAATTGCAATCAATGCAGGAAGCTCAAGCTTGAAATGGCAACTTTATCAAATGCCTGAAGAGAAAGTTTTGGCTAAAGGCTTGATTGAACGTATTGGATTGAAAGATTCAATTTCAACAGTAAAATTTGACGGTCGTTCGGAGCAACAAATTCTTGATATTGAAGACCATACACAAGCCGTTAAAATTTTATTGGATGACTTGATTCGTTTTGACATCATCAAAGGGTACGACGAGATTACAGGTGTCGGACACCGCGTCGTTGCAGGTGGTGAATATTTCAAGGAATCAACAGTTGTTGAGGGAGATGTGATAGAAAAAGTTGAGGAGTTGGGACTCTTGGCTCCTCTTCACAATCCAGCCAACGCAGCTGGAATTCGTGCATTTAAGGAATTACTTCCAGATATTACCAGTGTTGTTGTATTTGATACTTCATTCCACACAACCATGCCAGAGAAGGCTTATCGCTATCCTCTACCAACTAAATACTACACAGACAACAAGGTTCGTAAATACGGTGCTCATGGTACAAGCCACCAGTTTGTCGCAGGAGAAGCAGCGAAA
>CAUUXT010000053.1:0-6804 GCA_963549015.1 uncultured Streptococcus sp. | reverse complement strand
ACGAATAATCTCTCCTTGGGTTTGTTTAGACCATTCCTGCTCCTCAGGATTTGAAAAAATGAGACTAGCTAGGAGAGGGCGATTGAGTTCTCTATTTTCAAGGATTATTTTTTGTCCAAAGTGCTGAACTAAGACCTGATATAGGCGCTCGCCAGGTCTTTGTAGTTGGTGGACGACTGTGTCAGCATCCACCACTTGAAAACCTTTCTCTCTTAGGAAATTTGTCACAGTTGACTTACCAGAGGCAATTCCTCCTGTGATTCCGATGATTTTTCCCATCAGCCCCTCCTTTGACACTGAGGACAAAAATGAGTTCCCCGTCCACCGAGCTGGAATTTCTCAATCACTGTCCCACAGCGCGAACATGCTTGTCCAGTCTTATCATAGACCTGATGGAAGTCCTGCATGGTTCCGTCTTCCCCAAAGGCATTGGTATAGGTCCGAATGGTGGAACCGCCCTTTTCGACTGCCTGTCCCAAAACAGCAATGGTCTGGTCATGAATAGCTGACGCTTCTTCTGCCGTCAAAGTCTGGGAAAGTCTAGCTGGATGAATCTGAGCTCGCCAAAGAACCTCATCCACATAGATATTACCAAGGCCAGCTACCAAGGTTTGGTCTAAAAGGTGAGATTTGATAGGCTTTTTAGACTTGGCTAGGGCAGCTTGAAAGACCTGCAAATCAAAGTCCTGATCTTTGGGCTCAGGGCCTAGTTTTTTAGAAATAAAGTAGGCATCCAAAAGGTCGGGTGCCAGCAGTTCCATAGTACCAAACTTGCGTACGTCCTCATATACAAGCGTCCCACCATCCTCAAACCGAATCAAAACATGGGCATGCTTGCGTTCTGGAACTTGGTCTGGATAGTAAAAATACTTGCCCTCCATCCGCAGATGGGAAATCAAGACTTTGTCTGTTAGGTAAAAAAGTAGATATTTTCCACGGCGTCCCATTGACTCGATAATCTGACCAGTCAATTCCCCTGGAAACTCTTCCAAATCTGTCTTAATCATCTTGGGATAACGAATTTCTATACTCGAAATCTTCTTTCCCAAAATCAATTTTTCTAAGCCACGACGAACCGTTTCAACCTCTGGTAATTCAGGCATAAGTCCTCCTTCTGTAAAAACAAGAAGCAGGCATGAGCCCACCTCTACTTAGTATTCTTTTTCATTATAGCCAAAGTCAGCCAAATCTAGCTTTTTATCACGCCAGTTTTTCTTGACCTTGACCCAAGTTTCTAGGAAAACCTTATCCCCTAGCATGAGTTCGATATCACGACGGGCCAGGCTACCAATTTTCTTAAGCATGGCGCCACCTTTACCGATGATGATACCTTTTTGACTATCACGCTCGACCATGATGGTTGCACGGATATGAACCTTGTCTGTCTCTTCATCACGCTTCATGGAGTCAACTACCACTGCAACTGAGTGAGGAATCTCTTCTCGAGTTAGGTGCAAGACTTTCTCACGAATCATCTCTGAAACCAAGAAACGCTCAGGGTGGTCTGTGATTTGATCAGATGGGAAATACTGGAACCCTTCCTCCAGATTTTCACTCAAAATATCGATTAGACGAGAAACGTTATTTCCCTGAAGGGCTGAGATAGGAACAATTTCCTTGAAGTCCATCTGGTTACGGAAGTCATCAATCTGAGCCAAAAGCTGGTCTGGGTGGACCTTGTCAATCTTATTCACCACCAGAATCACAGGAACCTTGGCAGCCTTCAGACGCTCGATAATCATATCGTCCCCCTTACCACGTGGCTCATCAGCTGGCACCATGAAGAGAACAGTGTCTACTTCACGAAGGGTGCTGTAGGCTGATTCCACCATGAAATCCCCAAGAGCTGTTTTAGGCTTGTGAATTCCTGGTGTGTCAATAAAGACGATTTGCTCCTTATCCGTGGTGTAAATCCCCATGATTTTATTGCGCGTTGTCTGCGCCTTGTCACTCATAATGGCAATCTTTTGCCCCATGACGTGATTCAAAAAGGTTGACTTCCCAACATTGGGACGTCCTAAAATGGCTACAAAGCCTGATTTAAATGTCATAATTTCCTCTTACTGTTTAAAATAGTATATCCCAAATGCGTGGGAGAAAGATAAGTGCACCTGTCACCGCAGCAAAAAGAGAGACCACTAGCACGGCACCTGCTGCCATGTCCTTGGCTTTCTTTGCCAACATAGAAAAGTGATAGTGACTGGCTAAATCCACTACATTTTCAATAGCAGAATTAATAATTTCAAAGGCTACTACCAAGAAAATGCTCATTAGGAGAAAGAGCCATTCGATTCGTGACACCTGAAAAACAAAACCTGCAAGGACGACTACTAGTGCCGTCACTGCATGTTTGCGCATATTGCGTTCGTCCTTGATAGCGGTAAAAATACCTGTCAAAGCAAATTCTAAACTGGATACCAGGTCACGATTTTTCCATTTTCGTTTATTGTCTTGTGAGTCCATAGGCTGTCAAAATTTCTTCTTGTAAACTGAACATCTCCGCTTCTTCTTCCGGAGTGTAGTGATCATAGCCGTTAATGTGTAAAAAGCCGTGTACTGCCAAGAAACCCATCTCACGCTCAAAGCTGTGGCCGTATTCCTCAGCCTGCTCATGCGCTTTATCGATAGAGATAAAAAGCTCCCCAATGTAGGCATCAAACTCAGACATCATCTCTGCCAATTCTGGATTTTCCAGCAAATCCTCTTCGTCAAAGGCAATGTCCAACTCTGGCTTATACTCAAGGCTGATGACATCCGTCGGACGATCGGTATCACGGTACTCGAGATTGAGTTCGTGGCTACGCTCGTTGGTCACAAAAGTGACTGCCATCTCCTTGTCTTCTTTTCCTATTTTTTGGGCTGCAAATTCCAAAATTTCTTGGGTTTGTTGCAAGATTTCTTGTGAAACTTGACCAGTTTCATCTACCATTTCAATATACATGTACTTCTCGATTCTCTTTACTTGGCTTTATTATACCATATTTCCATGATTTTATTCTACCTTTTTGATATAATACTATGGAATACAATCACAAGGAGAGAACGATGTCATTTGACGGATTTTTTTTTACACCACATGGTTGAGGAATTGCGAAGCGAGTTGGTCAATGGTCGCATTCAGAAGATCAATCAACCTTTTGAACAAGAGTTGGTCTTGCAAATCCGTAGCAATCGCCAAAGCCATCGCCTGCTCCTCTCTGCTCATCCCGTTTTTGGTCGCATCCAGCTGACCCAAACGACCTTTGAAAATCCAGCCCAACCTTCGACTTTTATCATGGTTTTGAGAAAGTATTTGCAGGGTGCTATGATTGAGTCGATTGAGCAAGTGGAAAATGACCGCATTGTGGAGATCACGGTTTCTAATAAAAACGAAATTGGGGATCATATCCAGGCTACCCTGATTATCGAGATTATGGGCAAACACAGCAATATTCTCCTCGTGGATAAAAGTAGCCATAAAATCCTCGAAGTCATTAAACACGTTGGTTTTTCACAAAACAGCTACCGCACCTTGCTCCCAGGGTCAAGCTATATCGCTCCACCAAGCACGGAATCTCTCAATCCTTTTACTGTCAAGGATGAAAAGCTCTTTGAAATCCTTCAAACCCAAGAGCTAACAGCAAAAAATCTTCAAAGCCTCTTTCAAGGTCTAGGACGCGATACGGCAAACGAATTGGAAAGGCTCTTGGTCAGTGACAAACTATCCACTTTCCGAAACTTCTTCGATCAAGAAACCAAGCCCTACCTAACGGAGACTTCCTTCAGTCCAGTTCCTTTTGCGAATCGTGTAGGAGAGCCTTTTGCTAGTCTTTCTGATCTTCTGGATACCTACTACAAAGACAAGGCAGAGCGCGATCGCGTCAAACAGCAGGCCAGCGAACTCATTCGCCGCGTTGAAAATGAGCTTCAGAAAAATCGCCACAAACTCAAAAAACAAGAAAAAGAATTATTGGCGACAGACAACGCTGAGGAGTTTCGCCAAAAGGGCGAATTACTGACAACCTTTCTCCACCAAGTTCCCAATGACCAAGATCAGGTTGTCTTGGATAACTACTACACGAATCAACCTATCACCATTGCGCTGGATAAGGCATTGACTCCCAGCCAGAATGCTCAACGCTATTTTAAACGCTACCAGAAACTCAAAGAAGCTGTCAAATACCTTACTGAGTTGATTGAAGAAACAAAGTCAACCATTCTCTATCTGGAAAGTGTCGAGACCGTCCTCAACCAAGCTGGACTGGAAGAAATCGCTGAAATCCGTGAAGAATTGATCCAAACAGGCTTCATTAGAAGACGCCAACGTGAAAAAATCCAGAAACGCAAAAAACCAGAACAGTATCTGGCGAGCGATGGCAAAACCATTATCTATGTCGGTCGAAACAATCTTCAAAACGAAGAATTGACCTTTAAAATGGCTCGCAAGGAAGAACTTTGGTTCCACGCCAAGGACATTCCAGGAAGCCACGTCGTCATCTCAGGCAACATCAACCCTTCTGATGAAGTCAAGACGGACGCGGCGGAGCTAGCTGCCTACTTCTCCAAAGGGCGCTTATCGAACTTGGTTCAAGTGGATATGATTGAGGTTAAAAAACTCAACAAACCAACTGGTGGAAAACCCGGTTTTGTAACCTATACTGGACAAAAGACCCTCCGTGTTACACCAGACCCAAAAAAAATCGCATCTATGAAAAAATCCTGATTTCACTTGAAATCAGGATTTCCTTTTACATTTTACTCTACAATCAAGGTTTCCAAACCAACCTTCATCATATCGGTGAAGGTGTTTTGATTTTCTCAGCCAGTTTTTAGTAACTCTTAAAGAGCGAGATTGTGGTCAATAAATGAGATAGTTTTCTCTTTCAAGTAACAAGGTTTTGTTGCTATCTTCTAAAATTCTTTTATTGTCTCAATTTCGAAAATACTTCTCCTATCTTGCCTTCAATGACCAATGTAGCTTGGCTGTCTTGTGGAGTACTGGTTTTATTGATAACGGCCAGATTTGTCCCAGAAAAATAGTTTACTAGGCTAGCTGCAGGATAAACAACTAAGGAAGTCCCACCAATAATCAGCAAGTCAGCTTGCCGAATAGCTTGTGCAGCTTGGCTAAAAACATCCATGTCAAGTGATTCTTCATACAAGGTCACGTCAGGCTTGACCACCTTGCCACAGTCTAAGCAGTGGGGAACCGGTCCCTCGAGGGACAGAAAACCAGTTAAGTCATAGAAACGTTGACAACCTAGGCAGTAATTTCGGTCCGCGCTCCCATGCAATTTAAAGACCTTTTGGGAGCCAGCCATTTCATGAAGACTATCAATATTTTGTGTCACAACAGCCTTTAGCTTGCCTGTCTTTTCCAAAGCAGCTAGATAAGTATGAGCAGCATTAGGCTTGGCTTCTGGATAAATCAGGTATTTCTTATAAAAGTCAAAAAAATCTTCTGGATAGCGCTCAAACATGGTCCGAGAAACGAGTTGCTCTGCCGTAAAATGACGGCCTAACTGATGACTATAAACACCATCTGAACTACGAAAATCTGGGATATTAGACTCGGTTGACACTCCTGCCCCTCCGAAAAAGACTATTCTGTGGCTTTTATCAATCAAATCTTGTAATAGTTCTATTTTATCCATCACATCTCTCCTTAAGCTGGGTTCTAAAAAAGTTGAAAATCAATAGTTGGATTTTCAACTTTTTCTTTATCATTGCTTAGATATTGAAAATAAATCACTTACAACAGTTCTTGTAACTAATGTAATTGAAAATCTATTCTCTGATTACCCTGCTATCAAGGTTTCCAATCCAACCTTCATCATATCAGTGAAGGTATTTTGGCGTTCTTCTGCAGTGGTATCTTCATCTGGATTGACCAAGCTATCAGAAATGGTCATGATTGCAAGAGCGTCAACATGGTGTTGAGCCGCTAAATAGTAAAGAGCTGCTGCTTCCATTTCCACAGCTTTAACTCCCCATTTACCAAGCTCGATGTTCTTTTCAAAGTAGTTTGAGTAAAAGACATCTGATGACAAGACGTTCCCAACGTGGGTGGTCATACCGAGATCTTTGGCGATATGGTAGGCCTTGTCTAGCAAATCAAAGCTAGCGATTTGTGGGAAATCATACTGTGGCCAGTCGTTACGGATGATGTTTGAGTTGGTTGCAGCTGCTTGTGCCAAAACCAATTCACGAACGTGAACATCCTCATTTAACGAACCCGCAGTTCCCACACGGATCAATTTTTTCACACCGTAGTCCACAATCAACTCACGCGCATAAATCGAAATGGACGGCATCCCCATCCCAGTTCCCATGACAGATACACGGTGACCCTTATAAGTACCAGTGTAACCAAACATGTTACGCACTTCGTTAAAACAAACAGCATCTTCAAGGAAATTCTCCGCAATAAACTTAGCACGAAGAGGATCCCCCGGAAGAAGAATTTTATCAGCAATTTCACCCTGCTTAGCAGCAATATGGATAGACATAATTTATGATACAAAGAGCGACAAGAAAACGACTGAAAATTAGGAATCTGACGAGAAATTCTGATTTATCAATCAGATTCCTAATTTCCCGAGTTTTCCGCTCGTGTTCAAATCTGAACATCTCGCTCTACCTTTCTTTTTATATATTATATAAAGTTTAAAGAGGGGTAGTATTAAATACTTACTACACCTTTTGATTTCATAGTAAGATGATTCCAAGTTCTCTTCCAGAGCTGGAATCCTGCCTTTCTGTAGTTCCTATTTTACCAATGAATCTAAAAATGCGTACAGTTTTGCATTCATTTCAGAGTAATCG
>CAUUXT010000052.1:0-6975 GCA_963549015.1 uncultured Streptococcus sp. | reverse complement strand
TTTTCGCCGCCATAATCTTTATGATATTTCAAAATAAGGCAAACTTGCAGAGCAGTATGCTCAGTTCTCCTAGTTTTGTTTAAAGAATAGAATGAACAAGTTGAGAATTTGGCAATCAGATATTTTAGGTTGGGAATAATATATTGTAAGTAAGGGATTTTAGTAGTATAATGAGGACAGCCCGTTTGAATAACTACCACATTTTTTCTTACGGTATAATACAACAGGTTTTTTGTTAACTTATTCCACCTATCACTATGAATATAAACTATATAAATTAGCCAAAATTTGATGATAGAGTGATAAGCTAAAAATCTGGATTTAGTCATATAAATTAAGATTGTTATGAACTAAATTATTAGTGATCCCTTTGTGGAAGGATGTAAAGAGACGACTATCACGGAAGTGTTGTTTGCGATTGTCGTCGGAAACAGATCTCACAGTAGCATATTGTACAATTCATTGGCAATCATTAACAAGGAGGAGTTTAATTAGACGATGAAAACAATCGGTTTAATCGGGGGTATGAGTTGGGAAAGCACCACTTCTTACTACCAAATTATCAACGAAACTATCAAAAGGGAACTAGGCGGTCTGCATTCTGCTAAAATCCTGCTTTACAGTGTGGATTTTGCAGAGATTGAGCATTATCAGGCTGTTGGAGACTGGGACAAGAGTGCGCAGGTGCTGGCGGACATTGCCCAGCGCTTAGAGCAGGCGGGTGCGGACTTTATCGTCATCTGTACCAATACCATGCACAAGGTTGCGCCGCAGATTCAGAAGAAAATTGCAATTCCAATTTTGCACATTGCGCAAGCAACTGCTCAAGCCCTGGTAGATGATGGTATTCGAAAGGTTGGACTCTTGGGGACTAAGTACACCATGACCCAAGACTTTTACAAGGAGAAATTACTAGAATCTGGGCTAGAAGTGCTGATTCCAGACCAAGCAGGCATTGCGGACGTCAATCGGATTATCTATGATGAACTCTGTCTGGGAGATATCAGAGAAAGTTCAAAACAGACATATCTTACCGTTATAGACGATTTAAAAAATGCTGGTGCAGAAGCCGTTATCCTAGGCTGTACAGAGATTGGTCTTCTAGTAAAGCAATCTGATATAGCTCTTCCTCTTTATGACACAACAGTTATCCATGCAGAGAAAGCAGCGAAGATGGGGATTGAGTGAAAGAATGGTTGTATTTAGCTTAAGTTCTTAAGACTATGAGTCAATTATTGGGGGATTTACCCACTACAAATATTATAGAGCCATCATAAAAACGCATAATATCAGGTATTCATAACCTTGATATTATGCGTTTTATTGTGAGAAAGTTCATTAGACTTCTCTTCCTTGAAACAACTAATGATCACTAAAGCGTCTGTATTTGATATGAAAATCAAAATAATGCTCATCTTGTAATTTTTGGAAGATGTCGCGATAGGCTTCCTCGTCGAAATGGTCACCGCGGTAGAGAATTTCAAAACTCAAGCCATCATACTCTAGAAAAGCGTTAGCTGTTTTAAAGCCATTTTGTTGATAGAAGTTCATACGAGCTTTTCTTTGTTCCAAGTTATCGCATTCTTCATCCAATCGCTCCACTTCAAGCAACATAGTCCGCTGGTAAAAATCAGTTAGTTTGTCGATAATTTCCTTCCCGTACCCGTGACTTCTTAAGTGAGGCATGATGGCAAAAAAGCTAATATAGAAGGCCTTTTGGTTGGAGATGGCAAAAGCAAAGCCAACAAATTCTTCTTCGTTATAAAAAGCAAAAAAGTGGGCGTCATCTCGGTCCTGATAGCGCAAAAACTCAGAAAGAGGGACTCGTTCCTCCTCGGGGAAAGCTTCGTTATTTAGCTTTTCAACTTTATCAAGATCTGGAAACACATCGGTTATTAATTGACTGGTCAAACTCATAAATGACCTCCTTTTCTTGATTATAGCAAATTGTCTCTCTGTAAGCAATTGATTTCAGGATTCGTTAAAGAATCTTGTCGGTCCTCTGGAAAGCTGATATAATATCCTTATGAATAAAAAACGAACAGTGGACCTGATTCATGGCTCCATTCTTCCCTCACTTTTGAGCTTCGCCCTTCCAATTCTGTTGTCCAATATCTTCCAACAACTATATAATACAGCTGACGTCTTGATTGTAGGGCGGTTCCTTGGACAAGAATCCCTAGCAGCAGTAGGAGCAACGACGGCTATCTTTGATCTGATTATCGGCTTTGCCCTCGGAGTTGGAAATGGGATGGGAGTTGTCATCGCTCGTCTTTACGGTGCTCGTAATTTTGCTAAGATTAAAGAAGCTGTTGCAGCAACTTGGATTCTGGGTGCCATCCTGAGTGCTCTTGTCATGCTGATAGGCTTCTTCGGTCTTTATCCACTCTTGCAATATTTAGAGACACCTGTAGAAATCCTTCCTCAATCCTATGAGTACATCTCCATGATTGTTACCTGCGTAGGGGTTAGTTTTGCTTACAATCTTTTTGCAGGCTTACTGCGCTCGATTGGCGATAGCCTTGCGGCTCTTGCTTTTCTTATCTTTTCAGCTATTGTTAATGTGATCTTGGATTTATATTTTATTACGCAACTGCATCTGGGAGTTCAGTCTGCGGGTCTTGCAACCATTATCTCGCAGGGTTTGTCAGCAATCCTCTGTTATTTTTATATTCGTAAGAGTGTTCCAGAACTTCTTCCGGGTCTCAAACATTTCAAATGGTATATGGCTCTCTATGTGGATCTCTTGGAGCAGGGACTAGCCATGGGTCTGATGGGGTCAATCGTCTCTATCGGAAGTGTCATTTTGCAATCCTCTGTCAATAGTTTTGGTGCAGTCATTATCAGTGCTCAAACGGCAGCACGGCGAATCATGGCCTTTGCCTTATTACCAATGACGGCTATTTCAGCATCGATGACGACTTTTATCTCTCAAAACTTTGGTGCAAAACGTCCCGAACGTATTGTCCAAGGTCTTCGTTTAGGGAGCTATTTGAGTATGTCTTGGGCAGCCTTTGCCTGTATTTTCCTATTTTTTGCCAGTCCTAGCCTAGTTTCTTTCCTAGCAAGTTCGACAGACAGCTACTTGGTAGAAAACGGGACCTTGTACTTACGTATCAGTTCTGTATTTTATCCATTTTTAAGTCTTTTATTGATTTATAGAAATAGCTTGCAGGGACTATGCCAAAAACTTTTGCCCCTTATATCTAGCTTTATCGAGTTGTTTGGGAAAATTATTTTCGTAGCTTGGATTATTCCTTGGACAGGCTATACAGGTGTTATTCTCTGTGAACCTCTTATCTGGGTTGCCATGACCACCCAACTGTACTTTTCACTTTTCCGCCATTCCCTGATAAAAGAAGGCAAGGAAATCTTGGTAGTTAAAGGACAATCCTAGCTGGATTTGCTGAATAAAATCCATTTCCTCTAGTGAAAATCGAAAAAACTTGTGTTATAATAAGAAAGATTAAAATGTGAAAAAAGGAGATTCCTAATGGGACGTAAATGGGCCAATATCGTAGCCAAGAAAACGGCTAAAGATGGAGCTAACTCTAAAGTATATGCAAAATTTGGTGTAGAAATCTATGTAGCAGCTAAAAAAGGGGATCCAGACCCAGAATCAAACACTGCTTTGAAATTCGTTATCGACCGTGCTAAACAAGCCCAAGTGCCAAAACACGTTATCGATAAAGCGATTGATAAAGCAAAAGGAAACACAGACGAAACCTTTACAGAAGGACGTTATGAAGGTTTTGGACCAAATGGTTCTATGTTGATTGTAGATACTTTGACTTCTAACGTCAACCGTACAGCAGCCAATGTCCGTGCTGCCTTTGGTAAAAACGGCGGAAACATGGGTGCTTCTGGTTCAGTTTCTTACCTCTTTGACAACAAGGGGGTTATCGTATTTGCTGGTGAAGATGCGGATGCAGTCTTTGAGCAATTGCTCGAAGCAGATGTGGATGTGGACGATGTAGAAGCAGAAGAAGGAACAATCACGGTTTACACAGCTCCAACAGACCTTCACAAGGCTATCGTTGCCCTTCGTGAGTCTGGCATCGAAGAATTCCAAGTGACTGAATTGGAAATGATTCCTCAGTCTGAAGTGGAATTGTCGGGTGATGACCTTGAAACCTTTGAAAAACTTTACAGCGTTCTTGAAGACGACGAAGACGTACAAAAGATCTACACAAACGTAGATGGATTCTAATAGAAAAACGAACAGTTTTACTAGCTGTTCGTTTTTTATATTGGAGCTTAGACTCTACTTTCAGAATCGTTTTGTTGCTTGCTTTTTCCTTGACCTAGACCAACTGCATGTTTTTGGACCAGCAAGAGCTGCCCGTTGTCATCTTTTGCAAAAGTTAGGGTAACAGTCTTGATTTTGTCACCAATGGAGAGATAGGTGACTTTTCTCGTATTGTAACCCCCAATAGTGGAGTCAAACTCGGAGTCTGGTAGTCCGTGTTTTTTAATAATATCCTTGTAGTTGGTACCACCCTTTCCTTTGTTGTCAAGGTCACCTTCGATTAAGGCGTCGAACTCTTTTTGGGTCCAAGTGAAGTTATCGTCTTCTTCCTCCTCTGGGATGGAATAGGCGCTATCATCTGTCAAGTCGCTTTCTTCTTCGCGTTCCATTGAGGCACTCGCCTCGCTGTAGGAACGGTTAAACTCCCTGACAAACTCTTTGTAGACATTAGCGTACAGTACCTGGGTCGTAAAGAAAAGTACAATAGAAGCAATTGACAGAGCTGTTCCGATAATGGCCATGGTTTTTCGTTTTTTGAGGTTGACGATAAGGCCGATAATCCCCAAGATAAATGCGACGATGGCGATGAAAAATGATAGATAGTTAATAAATGGGATCCAGGATCCTAAAAGTGCGATGGCTCCAAAAATAGTTGCTAAGATTCCTAAAACTCTTTGTTCTTCTGGTTTCATTTGAAAGTTTTCTCCCTTCATCGAGTGAATGGATTTCTATCCACAGTAGTTAGTGCTTATTATAGAAAAAATATTGCCTAATGTCAATTTAAACCAAGATAGTTCTCATAGAAACTTTTTTCTTGACATCTTTTCTGAAAATGATAAAATAGTTCTCATGGAAACCTAAATAGTTCTTGTGAGAACTATATTTGTCGTGAGAAAGGAGCAATCATGGACAAGCCGATGTTAATGTTCAAACGTTTTGGACACCAGGTTCATCTGATGGTACAGAAAGAAGCTAAGCGATGTGGCATTGAATTTATGGGTGGACCGCAAGGGCAGGTTCTGCGTTTTTTAGACCATTGTGAACAAAAAGAGGAACTGGTCTTGATTAAGGATATCGAGCAGGAACTCAATATTAGCAAATCTGTGGCGAGTAATCTAGTCAAGCGCATGGTACAAAATGGTTTGGTCGAGTTAGAGGCGAGCCCGAGCGATAAGCGGGCAAAATTTGTTCGCCTGACGGAGAAATCGCGTTCGCAGATGCAAAAAGTTAAAGCTTTTTTTGATCGGATTGATCACAGTCTGCTAGAGGGGGTTTCAAAGTCAGACTTGGCAATCTTTGAAAAGGTACTCGGGCAATTGCAAGAAAATGTTGAGAAGATAGGAGGAGAGAATGAAGAAACTCGCTAAACGTATTACAGGAAAAGAGTGGGGAATGATCGCCCTTACGATTCTTTTCACTTGTTTCTCGGTCTATCTCGAGTTAGAGGTGCCGACTTATATTTCGCAAATTACAGAATTACTGGGAACGTCTGGAACGCAATTGGGTGAACTCTGGTCACCAGCTGCGAAGATGATTGGTTTGTCTTTATTGGCTTTCTTTTCATCTATTATGGTTGGTTTCTTTGCTGCTCGCGTTGCAGCATCCTATACAACTCATCTACGCACTGACGTATTTCATCAGGTTTTGGATTTTTCACAGACAGAAATCAAGCGCTTTTCAATCCCAAGTCTTTTGACTCGGACGACCAATGATATCACACAGGTACAGATGCTCTTTACCATGGGCTTGCAAGTGGTTACTCGTGGGCCAATCATGGCAATCTGGGCTATTGGAAAAATCCTTGGGAAATCGGAATACTGGCTCTGGGCGGTCGTTGTGGCTGTTATTGTCAATGTCTTGATGACAACCGTTCTTATGACTCTGGCCTTTCCTAAACAATCGGTCATCCAAAAATTGACAGATAAACTCAATAGCATCACTCGTGAAAGTTTGACTGGGATTCGAGTTGTTCGCGCATACAATGCCGAGGATTACCAAGATAAGAAATTTGAAGCAGCCAACGATGAGGTAACACGTCTCAATCTCTTTGTCAATCGATTGATGGCCATTATGAATCCCATTATGATGGCGATTTCCAGTGGACTAAGTTTAGCTATTTACTGGATTGGTGCCTATATCATCAACGATGCAAGTTTGGCAGAACGTCTGCCACTCTTTAGTGATATGGTGGTCTTCATGTCCTATGCTATGCAGGTCGTGATGGGCTTCCTTCTCATGGGAGCACTCTTTATCGTTCTTCCTCGTACCTTGGTTTCGGCAGGACGTATCAATCAAGTATTGGATTTGCATTCTTCTATTGAAAATCCTAGTCATGCACAGACAGCGGATCCTTCAGTTCAAGGACAAGTGGAATTCCGTGATGTGACTTTCCGCTACTCTAAAAACTCAGAAGCAGTCGTGGAACATGTCACTTTCAAAGCAGAAGCGGGTCAAACCGTAGCCTTCATCGGATCGACTGGATCAGGAAAGTCCACCCTAGTCAACCTTTTGCCACGTTTTTACGACGTTTCAGATGGACAAATCCTAGTGGATGGTGTCAATGTACAAGATTACAATTTGGAAGATTTGCGCAATAAGGTCGGCTATATTCCACAAAAAGCTGTACTCTTTTCTGGAAATGTCAAGGGGAACTTGGACTTTGGTAAGAGCACAGAAACTCCTCTAAGCGAGGCTGCTATGTGGCAAGCCTTGGAATTGGCCCAGTC
>CAUUXT010000051.1:0-6987 GCA_963549015.1 uncultured Streptococcus sp. | reverse complement strand
TTAGGAAGTAATTGGAAAGGAAATAGTCCAGAACACTTGTTCTGGACTATTTTTTTATCTTGAGAAATAAGTGACGCTTTTTAAACGTTATTAAGAATCAATTTACATAAGATTAGTTGATAGTAGCATAATATTTTCAATAAATAATAAAGTATGCTCTTGAATTTTTTAGTATTCTAGCCTATAAAGCATAGGCTATTGATGGGGCTTTGTCATCTGAAATGAAATAATAGATTGTTAAGGGATAATAATTGATTTGAGAAGCGTTTGTCCTACTAAGTGATGAATGTGAATTCTGTGAATGGAGATGGCTCGAGTAAGTTTTAGAAGAAACTATTTAAGTAGGAGGCTAGAAAAATATGGGCGTTCAGTACTGTGAATGTATAAAAAGTTCAATTAAATTCGGGGATCCTTTATGGATTTTTTCACACAAGGTTAATCGTGTAAAAAAGAGAAGACCAAATGGTCTTCTCAACGGGGGAACTGAATAATTAGAAAGAATCAATCAAAGAGGGTTATTAGTCTTTGAAATTCCTTTGGAAGATGAGGAGAGACAAGATTGAAGTAATGGCTGCCAAGAAGAGGAAGGCACTTGCTTCTTGTTCCCCAGTTGCAGGGAGTAGTCTTTCCTTGTCTTCTTTGACTGTAGTTGCAACAGGAACTTTTTCATCTTTTGCTGGTGAATTGTCTGTTACGACTGGAGTTGGTTTTTCGGTCTCTCTTGGGACAACATACTCAGGAAGGGTCACAACTGGTGGTGCCTCTGTTCCTACTGAACTTTGTTTAGTACCCACCTCAATCACTCGCTCTTGAGCTGGAGTTGTTTCCGTTTTGTCAACCGTGCGATTGTCACCGTCTACATAAACATACTCGACTATCAGACCGTCTTTCCCTTCTGATAGAACTTGCTCTTTTCCTTTGTCTAATTGTGGATTTTCGCGACGAATAGTCTTGAACGGTACGACCTTATTGACGATTTTCAAACTTGGAAGTGTAAAGACAAGGTCTTTAACCCCTTCCTCAGGACTTGAAGAAGTAATTGGTTTCTCAGGTTGCGCTGGAGTTTCCGGTTGAGCTGGAGTTTCCGGTTGAGCTGGAGTTTCCGGGTGAGTCGGATTTTCAGGCTGAGCAGGTTTTTCAGGTTGAGTTGGTTTTTCAGGCTGAGCTGGCTTTTCAGGCTGAGCAGGTTTCTCAGGTTGCGCTGGCTTTTCCGGTTGAGCAGGTTTTTCCGGTTGAGCTGGAGTTTCCGGTTGCGCCGGTTTCTCAGGTTGAGTCGGATTTTCAGGCTGAGCTGGCTTTTCAGGCTCAGCAGGTTGTTCCGGGTGAGTCGGATTTTCAGGTTGAGCAGGTTTTTCCGGTTGAACTGGATTCTCCGGTTGAGTTGGTTGTTCCGGTTGCGCTGGCTTTTCAGGCTGAGCCGGAGTTTCCGGTTGAGTTGGTTCTTCAGGCTCAGCAGGTTTTTCCGGTTGAGTCGGCTTTTCAGGCTGAGCAGGCTTTTCAGGCTGAGTTGCTTCGAGCTTGCTGATTTGTTCGAGAGCAGTTTTTAGCGCTTGATTGACTGCTTCCTGAGTTTTAGCTTCTTGGATGGCAGCAATGGCTTGGTCAGCAATTTCTAATAATTTCTTCTTAGCTTCCTTGTTGGATCCAAGCTCAGCGACTTTTTTCTCGATAGCTTTTGTCAAGCTGTCCATAGCTTTATCATACTCAATTTCAGGTTGTTTTGGTTCAGCTGGTTGCTCAGGCTGGTCAGGTTTCTCAGGTTCTTCTGGCTGTTCTGGTTGCTCTGGACTAGGCTCCTCTTGACCTCTTTGATAGTTCTCATCCTTGGATAGGATATCTTGTAGGACACTGACTGTCAACATGACTTCTTGAACATCCACTGCATCAGCACTGAGTTGGTTTCTCAATTTTTCTAGATTTGCTTGGAAAGCTTGGCGTGCAGTAGCCGTATTTTTCAAACCTGCTGGATCAAAGTTTGACAGATCATCTTTCCATTTAGAGATAGACTGGATGATATCTGTCTTGCTGTAGAGTTCACTACCTTCGCCACGAGTGATGAATTGGTCTACCTGGATACCGATATTTCGAGACAAATCGTTTCGATCAGGATCGAGTTGAAGGGTGACTGCGTGCAGGTTTTCGTCCAGACCTTTTAGGCTAACCAGAGTTTGATTGCCTTGGCGTTGGGCAGCGTGACCGCTAAAGTATTTCTTACCATCAATAGTCGAAGCATTTCCCATACCCTCTTGGTAAGGAACTTCTTTGCCGTCGAGGAATACCTTGTAGATACCATGATTTGGATCAACATAGCCCTTGATATCAAGTCCAGTACCGTAGAAGTAAGCTGTTACGGTTGTCTTTTTCTTTTGCTCATCAGTTAAGCGACCAAAGGAAGCCCAAGACTCCGTCTTTTGGTACTTGTCTGCGGAATTGGTTTCATGGTGCCAGCCAGAACTGTAATCCAATTGACTAGCTTGGTCATCATAGCTTGTTTGATCCTTGATCAGTAATTCAGCTTTCATCACTTGGATGGTTGCATCGGTAGCAAAACCGAGCAAGGCACCATCAGAAACAGAAGTAAGCTTGGCTTTGAAGTCAAAGACAGAGTCTGCTTGTTCTGTAAAGTCAATCGTTGGGATGGTCACAGTCTTTTCTGTTTCTCCATCTTCAAAAGTCACATCTTGAGTTGTATCTTGGTAGACTTTACCGTGAACCCCAGTTCCAGGTTCTGTGATGAAGCGAACAGTAGCAGTTCCCTTGCTTCCACCAACACGCTTAATCTTAACAGTGACAGGTTTTCCTTTTTCGACTTCGTAGTTAGTAGACTCGAGTTCAAACATTCCCTTGCTATCATTGTTTAGGGTGTAGATTCCTTCTGTAGCAATTGGTTCGCCTGTTTTATTTACAAGAGTAATAGTGTGTTGGCCTGGTGCTAAATCACCTGTCTCAAAGACTTTTTGGCTGCGCTTACGGCTAGCATTCTTAGTTTGTACATCCGCAACTTTTTGGCCATCAACGTAGACGGACATTTCTCCATGACCTGGGTCGACTGTAGAGACGACATAGGCCTTGGTTCCTGTGAAGGTATAGCTTACTTTGGCGTCTTTTTGATTGGTCCACATAGAAGTGCCACGAACACCTTCAGATTCATTGTACCAAGTTGTACCGGCTGTATCTGCCGTTGTGTTTGAGTGGTATTCCAGTCCAAGAGGGTAGCCATCTGTCTTTTCAATGCTGCTTGGTGTCTTGTAGACAGAGAAGTTGGTCAAGATAGGAGTTGCTTGAGCACCGGTGATGGTCACACGGATTTTTTGTGCTTCTACAGGCTTGCCTTGAACCAAGCGACGGTAACCAACCGTTGAACCTTCACCGTAAGTCACCCAGCGTCCGTTGATTTCAACTTCAATCTTGAAACCAGAGATACGTTGACCTTTGACGATGTCTTCTTTGAGTTCGACAACGTCAAAGCGTCTCTTTTGCCCCAAATCAACTGTAAAGCTACCAGTTGTAGCATCATTTGAGAGCGCCCAGCTCGTATCATCTTTACCGTCAGTCAGGTGACTTTCTTTGTAGAGGTGGTTCTGACGAGTAGAACTTGCTGTTACAGTAGCACCTTTGGCAAAGTCAGTCGCATACATTTGGTCTAGGGTTGCCTTGAACTCCTTCAAGCGAGCCACATCCGCATCTGCAAATTTTCCTTCTTTATTTGGTGGAATATTGAGAAGGAGTGGGGTTCCACGACCAACAGACTTGAAGTAGATATCCATTAACTCTTTGAGTGATTTCGGCTGTTGATTGTCGTGATAGAACCAGCCTGAACGGATTGAAACGTCAGCTTCCCCTACAGAGTACATATCACCATCAGGGTCACCGTGGTTGAGGTATTCGTTTTTCACATCGTCTGTGATGTTGGCACGTTTGACTTTATGCCAGACAGGGTCACCTGCGATTCCCCGTTCATTTCCGATCCAGCGAACGCTTGTCGGTTGAGCAGAGAAGATAGCGATATCTCCTTCGGCTTCTTTGATGTATTTGAACCATTCATCAAAGGTATAGGTTACTTTTTGGGCACCGCTACCACGCGCACCGTCCATCCAAACTTCGATAAATTTCCCTTTGTTACCGTATTTCGGATTACCAAGGATTTCTTTCAGTTGGTTGAGGTAGTATTGGTTGTATTCTTTTTCGGTTGCAACATGGTATTTAGGATGGTTGGCATCCCATGGTGATAGGTAAACACCCATATTCATGTCATACTTGCTAGCAGACTTGGAAACTTCTTCGAGAAGGTCACCCTTTCCATCTTTCCATGGACTAGCAGCTACGGTATGGTTGGTGTACTTAGATGGGTAAGCAACGAATCCGTCGTGGTGTTTAACAACCATAATGGTTCGTTTGAAGCCCGTTTCCTTCAGAGTGCGAATCCACTGGTCAGTATCCAAGTTGGTTGGATTGAAGTACCGGGGGTCTTCTTTCCCATTTCCCCATTCAGAATTGGTATAAGTGTTCATTCCATAGTGGATGAAGGCTGCCAATTCTTCCTTGTGGTAATCGAGTTGAGCCTTGCTTGGAAGAGGTCCATGATTGCCAATCTCGGTTTCTTTATCTTCTGGATGAGCGACTGGTGGAGTCGGTGTCGTTGGATTGGCTGTATCAGCGACTGGCTCGTATTCAAAGACGACCTCATTCACACCTTTATGCTGGATCCTTGCTTCCAGGCTGGTTTTGACTGGACGGTAGCCAGCAATGTCTTTTGCATGGAAGGTGTTGACAAAGGAAACGTCATACTCTTGACCTTCATTGTTATCAACTGTCGCTTCCGCTAGTTCAGTAGTGGTTCCTTTTTGACGGTAGTAAACTTTGAAGGAGCCTTTGTTAACTTTATAGACCACCTTGATGACACGTGTACCGGCAGGCGCTTTGCTGACAACATTGTAATCTTCAGTCCAAGTATCTTTTAGCTGTTTATTAACTGCTACGCCATCAATGGATACAATTTCGTATTTGTCTTTATTCTTCTGATAGAAGTCCGTCTTCTCAATTTCTTTTTTGAAATTATAGTCAAATGGCGAATCAACAGCTGTCTGTTCGATAAAGGTGTCATTATCTTTGACAGGATTTCCTTCTTCGTCTTCGTTTTGGTTAACCACACGACTGTATTCAACTCCCTTGGTCAAGGTAGCGATCCCATCTTGGTTGAAGGAATATTCGTTGCTTCCGATAACAGCTGTTTCGTTCCGAAGCATACGCCCTTCATCAGTAAAGTAGTAACGATTTCCGTTGTCTCCCTGGTACCAGCCTTTCACACCATACTTGGCAATCATGTCCTTAACCCATTTCAGTTGTTCAGGTGAAAGGACGAGTCCGCCACCAAAGCGATCCTTTTCAGCGACACCATTGTCAACGGTTCCGTGTTGGTGAACACCCAGAACTTTTCCTTGGCTATCGACAATCCCGCCACCAGACAAACCAGATACAGAAGTGGTTTTGTAGGTGATACCAGTCGTTCCCTTATCATCATAGGACTCAACAGATCGGATGGTCCCATCTGCCTTGTAAAGCTGACCAGCTAGGATAGGTTGTTTCAGTTCTTTTGAGCTCGAGTCAGTTGGGTAGCCAATCGTACTGATGGCTTCTCCCGGCTGATGTGTCTTGTGCTCCGCTAAAGGCGCAAAGGTTGCTGCTTTGTTTGGACTAGCAATCGGAAGAGGAATAGGAGCTTCTACAAGAGCAAGGTCGTTCTTATAACCTTTTCCAAACTCTTTCTTGTTCCAGAAATGGATGTCCTTTTCTCTGAATAGAACCGTAGTTCCAGAAGATGGAAGTGAGTTTTTCTTTTCGCTGTTTGAACCGACGTTATAGTAGAACTGGGCAGATTTCCCACCACGAATGTGACCTTCGCCAGTTTCTTTATTGGCTTCTAGGAAGTTATGAGCAACGGTAAGGATCAGGTTAGGGGCTACGAAGATACCTGAGCCTGAAACGAGGTAGCGTTGTTCCCCTGCATTGTAAGTGCTGTAAACCATAGTGGCAGCAGTAGCAGGTTGTCCCTCGTAGTTGATGTGTTTGAGGTCTTGTCCACCGTTAATGATGGCACGGTTTCCGTTCTCAGTTTCTTTTGGAGCTTCTTCCTTGTCCTTTAGAATGCTCTTAGTTTCTACTTTTGGACTAGCTTTCTGGTCAACGATAGTAGTCGTATCGAGTTCTTTGACAGGTGTGTCGGGATAGGCACGGTCCTGAATGTCTTCAGGGAGCAAGTCAGCACTGTTGGTATCTGCAGCAGGTGTTTCTTGTTTTTCAGCTTCTACACGACCTTCTTCTTTGACTGGTTCAGTCTTGGTCTCTTCTATATCTGCGACTTGTTTCATTTGCTGATCTAAATTGGATGTCGTGGCAGGAGACGTTTCGTCTGCACGCACGGTTCCAGAAGCAAAAAATGCCAGTCCCACGATAACAGACGCCACACCTACAGTCAACTTCCGAATGCTAAATGTTTGCCCTTTTTCAAAAAGGTATCGATTCATAATATACTCCTAGTTTTTAGAAAGGCAGTCAGCTACTGCCCAAGCCCAAGTCTGACTTGGTTACAACTTGATTTAATGAAAAACTCTCTGATAATTTGTAAGCCACCTTACCTCCTGTTTATAAAGCGCTTTCATTTTAAGATAAAAAAATTTAAAAGGTCATTTCTCCCTTAAAATGACTGAAAACTTTTAATATAACAAATATACTAAATTAATGAAAGAATTGCAAGAGCAAAAAGCAAAAAAATAAATATAAATTAAAGAAAATCAGTTACTTTTTAAAGAAAAAACGCATCCTTTCAGGGCTCAAACTAAATGAAAGGATACGTTTTAAAAAGAAATTAAAGTATTTTTTGAAGAGACTCTTGGATGGTTTGGGGGTCTGTTTTGGAAGAGAAGCGCTCAAGGACTTGCCCATCTCGACCAATGAGAAACTTAGCAAAATTCCATTCGATTCGTTTTC
>CAUUXT010000050.1:0-7028 GCA_963549015.1 uncultured Streptococcus sp. | reverse complement strand
CGGTCGCATAGCGGTTGAGCAAGGCAACTAACTCATTCATTCTTTCATTCATAATCCCATTTTACCACAAAGCAAGCCCTCCTCACAATAGAGAAGGACTGAAAAATGGTTTGTAGTGTAATATTTTCTAAAAAAGAGAAATTATAACTCTTTTTCAAAATGACTTCTCACATAAACGAGTGATAGACAAGACAGGATGACAACCCCACTTCCAATTATCAGAAAAGAAGAAAGATGTACACTTGGCAGCACCGTCATAAAGCCTTTTGCAATCGGCATAAATAGGATGGCTAAGGTAAAAATTGTGCTTAGCACTCTCCCCAAGTATTCCCCCTCAACCTTGGTTTGCACCTGAGTAAAAAAGTGAATATTAAATATCGTCATAAACAGTTCACAGACTAAATTTCCAGAAAAGGAAAGAAAAGTTGGCAGTGGTAATCCCATCATAAAAACTCCAACTCCAGTCAACGCCAATAGAATCAAAAGATTATAAACACTTGCCTTTATTTTACTAGCTAGAAGAGCTCCGATAATCGAACCAATAGCGCCCATAGTCAAAATACTCGCATAAGCTCCTTCTACCCCGTATAGTCGATTTGAAAAAGGGAGGAGAAATTCAAAAGCTGCAAAAAAGAAATTAACACTGGAAGCTACTAACAAGAGGAAAAAGATCTCTTGCTGGCTCCAAATATAGCTAATTCCTTCTTTCATATCAGAAAAAATATTTTTCCAGCTGAAAGTCTTTTTCTCTTGTTCCTGAGTCTCTTTTTTGGGGAGGAAAGCTACTAAGGTAAATGCAATGAAAAAACTAATGGCATCTAAAACAAGCGTCATATGGAGACTGGCAAATTGTAAAACGAGGAAAGAAAGCACAGGGGAGCTAACACCTACAACCTGCAAAACGAGCTCTAAGCGAGCATTATAGGTCACAATCTCGTCTTTCTCTACAACCTCAGTTATAATGGCTTTATTGGCTGTACGAGAAAATGCAAAAGCAACCGCCTGAACAATATTGGCAAAGATCAGAGCAGCGATCATCAAGCTGTCATTTCTGATGAAAGAAATAGCTAAACAGAGAATGCCACAAATCAAGTCCGTCGTCATCAAAATTTTGCGACGCGAAAAGCGGTCTGAAATCACTCCGCCAAAGGGATTGACCAGAATCGATGTAACCAACTCAGAAATTTGATAAATCCCAAGAACAGTCTGCCCTATCGTTCCCATTGATGCCAACCAAACACTGTTTCCATAATCATAGAGCATATTTCCTATTTTATTAATAGCACCACGACTAATCAACTGGATTGCATGTCGATTCATATGAAAAACTCCTCTCAAATTTTGAAACTATTGTATCAAAACTGAAAGGAGTCTCTTCATTTTTCCCTTATTTGGGAAATTTAAGGATTTACAAATTTTTCATAATGTTCCTGATAGTAAGCCACTTGCTCTGGAAGTCCAAGTACATCAAAAATATGCATAGCTTCCTGCATCTGACAACAACCTTCTTCTTTCAAGTCTCTCTGGTAGAGGGCGAAACCTTTGAGATAATGGAAGATATTGCGCTCATAAAGCTTGATACCATTTCCAATCAACTTCTCCACATAGCCCTCAAAATAGTCTGCATCCGCAAAAGACCGATTTTCTAAACAATGCTGGTAACAGTTAAGAGCTAAAATCAAAACGAGTTTACGATGCCGACCAATTTCCTTGTAGTAATCTTCTCGCTCCATAACTTCTCTGCCAATCCGAGCCACATAGTCCACATTGTAGAAAGTATAGAGATTACCGAAAAGAATCAACTCATACATAGTCCATTCTTCTGTTTGAAAAAGATAATCTGCTACCTTTTCCAAATCACTCTGACTCATCGTGTAATGAGCATCTCTTTGACAAATCAGACCTTGTAGCAGAATCCAATTCAGCTCAAAATAGAGGGGATTGGTCGAACTCTTAGCTTTCTTGAGCTGTTCCTTTTGAAGCTTTTGAAAACCTGCAATATCATTTGAGTAGTAAAGCGGAATAATCTGTGCCATCAAGGCAACATGTTCATGATTTTGAAAATCTCTAGCCTTGTCCATGAAATTTTCAATAGTCACATGAATATTGTCCAAAATCTCAAAGAAACGAGAAACTGCTAGATCAGACTCCCCAAGCTCGAAGCGAGATAATTGAGAGGTTGAACACGATTCACCTGCCGCCTCTTTTAAGGAGTACTTCCCACTTGTTCGAAATTCACGAAATACCTTTCCAAGATGTTCCATTTCTTACACCTGCTCTGATAATTCTTCCCACTCAAGCATAGCCTCTTCTTGACGATGGCTGATTTTGTCCAGTTCAGCCTGCAATTCCATGAGCTTTTCAGCATCGTTGGTTTCCAGCATTTGTTCAGAAATGGCTTGGCTTTGAGTTTCTAACTCTTCGATTTCAACTTCCAAACTCTCGATTTGACGCATGAGCTTGCGGGCTTCTTTTTGACTTTCTTTTTGTGCCTGGTAGTCATTAGCTGGGCTTGCTTCTTTTGCTTGATTACTCATTGAAGCTTCCTCTGTCTGGCTCGCTTCTACTTCTGCTTTCTTCTCAACATAGTAGTCATAATCTCCTAGATAGAGGGTCGAACCATTCTCGGACAATTCCAAAATATGAGTGGCTACACGATTGATAAAGTAACGGTCGTGACTGACAAAGAGCAAGGTCCCATCAAAGTCAATCAAGGCATTTTCCAAGACTTCCTTGCTATCAATATCCAAGTGGTTGGTTGGCTCGTCAAGGATCAGGAAGTTGTTGTTTTCCATTGAAAGTTTTGCAAGAAGTAAACGAGCTTTCTCGCCACCTGACAGCATGCCAACTGATTTTTTAACATCATCCCCTGAGAAAAGGAAGGCACCTAGGCGGTTGCGGATTTCAACTTCAGGTGTCAGTTTAAAATCATTCCAAAGTTCATCGAGTACAGTATTACTTGGTGTTAGCTTACTTTGAGTCTGGTCATAGTAGCCAACCTCAACATTGGCACCAAAACGCTTCTCTCCCTTGATTAAAGGAATCTGGTCTACTATTGACTTGATAAAGGTTGATTTCCCAATCCCATTTGGACCAACGATAGCAACAGCGTTCATCTTACGAAGGTCTAGGTTGATAGGTTCTGACAATATTTCCCCATCATAGCCAATAGCTGCATTTTCAACAGTCAAAACAACATTGCCCGATGTTTTTTCAGACTGGAAGGTCATATTGGCTGATTTCTTGCCAGCTTCCGGCTTGTCCAAACGCTCCATTTTTTCTAGTTGTTTACGGCGAGATTGAGCACGTTTGGTCGTTGAAGCTCGGACTAGATTGCGATTGACAAAGTCTTCCAGAGCTGCAATTTCCTTCTGTTGCTTTTCATAGTTTTTTGCATCAGTAGCTAGCTTTTGCTCCTTTAACTCAACAAAACGAGAGTAATTTCCTGCATAACGATCCAAGGAATGCTTGGTCAAATCCAGTGTAACCGTCGCAACCTTGTCCAAAAAGTAACGATCGTGACTGACAATAATGAGGGCACCGCTATAGTTCACCAAGTAATTCTCTAGCCAGGCAATGGTTTCAATATCCAAGTGGTTGGTAGGCTCGTCCAAGACCAAGAGATTGGGCTTTTCAAGGAGCATTTTGGCAAGTGCTAGACGAGTATTTTGGCCACCAGAAAGCTCGTCAATTTTCATCTGCCACATAGACTCGTCAAACTTGAATCCATTTAAGATAGCACGGATATCAGCTTCGTAGGTGAAGCCACCAGCCTGACGGAAATTCTCTGATAAACGATCATAATCCGCCATCAGTTTATCCAGATCTTCACCAGACTTTTCACCCATCTCCAGTTCCATCTGACGAAGTTGCTTCTCAGTCCGACGTAAGTCATCAAAGACGTGAAGCATTTCATCATAAATGGTATTTTCAGACTCAAAACGGCTATCTTGGGCTAGGTAAGACAGAGAAACATCTTTTTTCTTATTGATTTCTCCACTGGTCGGCTCCTCTTCCCCAACCAAAATCTTCAAAAGAGTAGACTTACCTGCCCCATTTTTCCCAACGAGGGCAATCCGGTCTCGTTCATCAACTTGCAGGTTGATATTATCGAAAAGAACCTCTCCTGCAAAAGAACGTTCAATTTTATTGGCTTGTAAAATAATCATACATCTATTTTACTATCTTTTTCTCTTTTGCACAATTGCAATGAAAAAAGTTCGAGTCATAAACCCGAACTATTCATCTTTTTTTTCATTAGAAAGCGTATAGGGCTGTTCTTCTACAATGAAATAAAAGTAAATTTCCTACATTTTAAGTTATGCTAACGTTTTACTAAAATATCAAATCGTGATATAATGAAAGCGATTAAAGCAATAGATAAAGGAGATACTCTATGACTTACCAAGAAAATTATCAAAAATGGGTCGATTTTGCCGACCTTCCCGACTACCTTCGCCAAGACTTAATCAATATGGACGAAAAAACAAAAGAAGATGCTTTCTACACCAATCTTGAATTTGGTACTGCAGGTATGCGTGGCTTGATCGGTGCAGGTACAAACCGCATCAACATCTATGTTGTTCGTCAAGCAACTGAAGGATTAGCTCGTTTGATTGAGTCAAAAGGTGGAAATGAAAAAGATCGTGGTGTGGCAATTGCCTACGATAGTCGTCACTTCTCACCTGAGTTTGCCTTTGAATCTGCGGCAGTTCTTGCAAAACATGGTATCAAATCTTACGTATTTGAAAGCCTTCGTCCAACTCCAGAACTCTCATTTGCAGTTCGTCACCTCAACTGTTTTGCAGGTATCATGATTACTGCCAGCCATAACCCTGCTCCATTTAACGGTTACAAGGTTTATGGTGAAGACGGTGGGCAAATGCCTCCACATGACGCGGACGCTTTGACTACTTACATCCGTGCTATCGAAAACCCATTCGCTGTCGAAGTTGCTGATTTAGAAGCTGAAAAAGCTTCTGGCTTGATTGAAGTTATCGGCGAAGCTGTCGATGTAGAATACCTTAAAGAAGTCAAAGACGTAAACATCAACCCAACCTTGATTGAAGAGTTTGGTAAAGACATGAAGATTGTCTACACACCACTTCATGGTACTGGTGAAATGTTAGCTCGCCGTGCTCTTGCACAAGCTGGATTTGACTCAGTTCAAGTCGTTGAAGCTCAAGCAACTCCAGATCCAGATTTCTCAACTGTTAAATCTCCAAATCCAGAAAACCAAGCAGCCTTTGCACTTGCTGAAGAACTCGGCCGTCAAGTTGGTGCTGATGTTCTTGTGGCGACTGACCCAGACGCTGACCGTGTTGGTGTTGAAGTGCTTCAAAAAGATGGGAGCTACCTCAACCTTTCAGGTAACCAAATCGGTGCTATCATGGCTAAATACATTTTGGAAGCTCATAAGAGTGCTGGAACTCTTCCTGAAAATGCTGCTCTCTGTAAATCCATCGTATCAACTGACTTGGTAACGAAGATTGCTGAAAGCTACGGCGCAACCATGTTCAACGTTTTGACTGGCTTCAAATTTATCGCTGAAAAAATCCAAGAATTTGAAGAAAAACACAATCACACTTACATGATGGGATTTGAAGAAAGCTTCGGTTACTTGATTAAACCATTCGTACGTGATAAAGACGCTATCCAAGCCGTTCTTGTCGTTGCTGAACTTGCTGCCTACTATCGTTCACGTGGTTTGACACTTGCTGATGGTATCGAAGAAATCTACAAAGAATACGGCTACTACGCTGAAAAGACCATCTCTGTTACCCTTTCTGGTGTCGATGGTGCAGAACAAATCAAAGCGATTATGGCTAAGTTCCGTAACAATGCTCCAAAAGAATGGAACACAACAGCTATCACTGTCGTAGAAGACTTCAAGGCTCAAACTGCTACTGCTGCTGATGGTACTGTGACAACTTTGACTACTCCTCCAAGTGATGTGTTGAAATATACACTTGCTGACGGTTCATGGATTGCAGTTCGCCCTTCAGGTACAGAACCAAAAATCAAGTTCTACATTGCCGTTGTGGGTGAAAGCAACGAAGATTCACAAGCTAAGATTGCTAACATCGAAGCGGAAATCAATGCGTTTGTGAAATAACACTCTATAAAGATGAGATAAACTAGTCTCATCTTTTTTTCGTATCAAATCTAAGCAATTTTAGGAACTTTGTGGCATACTAGACATATCAATGAAAGCGAGGTAAACTCATGGAACAATTTTTAGAAAATATTAAAGATCTTGAAGTCACAACTGTTGCCCGTGCTCAAGAAGCACTTGATAATAAAGAAACTGCAACCTTCTTCATCGGTCGTAAAACTTGCCCTTACTGCCGTAAATTTGCTGGTACATTGGCAGGTGTCGTATCTGAAACCAAAGCCCACATCTACTTCATCAATAGTGAAGAACCAAGCCAACTCAAGGAATTGCAAGAATTCCGCTCACGTTATGGAATCCCAACCGTACCAGGATTTGTTCACATTGCAGATGGCCAAATCAATGTCCGTTGCGACTCTTCTATGTCTGCAGAAGAAATCAAGGACTTTGCTGGATTGTAAAAAACCACTCGTCGAGTGGTTTTTGTATGGTCTAAATTACTTTTTTTCAAGCAAGTTTTGTATCATTCCATGCAGCTCTTCTATCTTCTCAGATTGTTTCTCTAGTAGTAGTCTCTGACTGGATAATTCATCTTGTAGTTTTTCAAATTGTATCTGATTATCTTGATTATCCTTTACAAAAAAATTCGTCAAGGCACTTGTTAACATCCCTATTGTTCCAATACCGATAAGCATCAGTAACACTGCTAACCACTTCCCAAAAATGGAAGTAGGAACAATATCTCCATAACCAACAGTCGTTACCGTTACAAGGGCCCACCAAAGACTATCTGAGAAAGATTTTTCTTCAACAACTGATAAAATTGAACTCCCTACCAGTACAATAAAGGAATTGAGATAGAAAATATAAAGTAAGCCATTTGTTCGTAAGAGTTTGCTAACCTTCTGTTCCAACT
>CAUUXT010000049.1:0-7188 GCA_963549015.1 uncultured Streptococcus sp. | reverse complement strand
TGGGCGCTCTTTTTTTAGAAATTAAATCGTTTTCACTTGACAAAAATTGGTCTATACCATATAATAAATATAGATTAAAACGGAGGATGAAAAGATGAAAGTTATTAAAGTTGAAAATCAAGTCGAAGGTGGAAAAGTAGCTTTTGAGATTTTGAAGGAAAAATTGGCCAATGGTGCTCAAACATTAGGACTTGCGACAGGAAGCAGCCCGCTTGAGTTTTACAAGGAAATCGTTGAGAGTGACCTTGATTTTTCAAATCTAACCAGTGTAAACCTTGATGAGTATGTGGGACTTGACGGAGACAATCCTCAGTCTTACCGTCATTTTATGCAAGAACACTTATTCAACCAAAAACCATTTAAAGAAAGCTTCTTACCTCGTGGAATTAAGGACAATGCTGAGGCTGAAGTTGAACGCTATAACCAAATTTTGGCTGACCATCCAGTTGATTTGCAAATCTTGGGAATCGGCCGCAATGGACATATCGGCTTTAATGAGCCAGGAACTGCCTTTGATAGCCAGACACACCTTGTAGACCTAGACCAGTCTACAATCGAAGCCAATGCTCGCTTCTTTGACAAGATTGAAGACGTTCCAACTCAAGCCATCTCAATGGGGATTAAAAACATCTTGGATGCCAAGTCAATTATTCTCTTTGCTTACGGTGAGTCGAAAGCAGAGGCCATTGCTGGCACAGTATCAGGCCCAGTGACTGAGAACCTTCCAGCAAGTAGCCTACAAAACCACCCTGATGTGACTATTATTGCAGATGCTGAAGCGCTCAGCTTGCTTGAAAAGTAAAATGACAAGAACCACTTGCTCTTTGGAGTGAGTGGCTTTTTACTTCAAATGTTCACTATCCTGCTAAAGTGGTATAATATAGCTATACGGGGAGGCTCGAACTTTGATTTATATAATCGGTTTTATTTGTTTTTTACTTTTAATGTTTCTGTTTAGTCGCTTAATTCAGCAATCAAAGAGTCCTTCGGGCTTTCTAGGAAAACGAATGATGAAATTGTGGAATCGAGCCTATCTCCCCATGTTTGTATGGGCAATTCGTCATCTGGATAGGACATTTTACCCTGTAATCTTAGATGTAGGAGTTGGGAATGGTCGTTCAACCATCCTGCTAAAAGAAACTTTTCCGCAAAGTACCATAACTGGAATCGATATTTCAGATACTGCAATAGCTCAAGCCAAACAGGTAGAGATGACTAATCTAAATTTTGAACGAAGAGACGTTAGGGAGACAGGCTTTTCTGATGAAAGTGTTGATTTAATCACAGCCTTTCAAACTCATTTTCATTGGCGGGACCTAGAGGCTTCTTTTATGGAACTTCGAAGAATACTCAAATCAGGCGGGATGCTCTTACTGGCTTGTGAATATAACAAGTTGTCTTACTTTTTACCAGAGGTCCAAAGCGAAGAAGCATTTAGACGATTCTTGTTATCAGTAGGATTTGAGCTCGTAACTAGTCAAAGAAAGGGATCATGGATCCTTTATAAAATTGTTAAAACATTAATGGAGGTACAATCATGAAACAATTATTTTTATGTTCATATTTTGCTGGAGTCAAAAAGCTTTTTAGCGATTATGCAAAGGAAAAGAATCTAGAAAATAAGGTTTTATTTATTCCTACCGCTGGGAACAAAGAGGATTATACTGCCTATATCGATGAGGCTCAGCAAACATTCAAAGATTTAGGATTTGAGATAGAGGTTCTAGATATTGCTTCTTGTGATCGAGAAACTGCACAGGCAAAGATTTTCCAAAGCAAGATTCTTTATATCTCAGGCGGGAATACCTTTTATTTATTGCAAGAATTAAACAAAAAGCAACTCCTATCTCTCATCAAAGAGCAAATAAGAGATGGGTTGGTCTATGTGGGAGAATCAGCAGGGGCTATCATTACAGCCAAGGATATTGACTACAATAAACTCATGGACGACAAGACGGTAGCGACAGAGTTATCTGATACAGCGGGATTGGATGAAGTGGATTTTTACATCCTTCCACATTATGGTGAGGAGCCTTTTACTGATAGTAGCAAGAAGACCTTTGAAACCTATAAAAATCAGCTTGAATTGCGACCGCTTCATAACCATCAAGCAATTATCGTTAACGATGAGCAAATAGATATCTTGACAATAGAATAAAAGCGTGGTTGGAAGAACGGTAATATTTTACCAATAAAACGATTAGCGGTTGATAATTCACTTAGTGGGAATCTGCCATGGATAGATTAATTTTATGAATTCAAGAAGGGAAAGGTTATGAAAATAAAAACGTTAGATAAAATAGGTGGGATTGTTTTCTTGTTTCTAACGATTACTACCATTGTCGTTTTTTTATCAGATACGAGCTTCTTTGAGTGGGCGTTTACTAGACACCAGAATACTCTGAGTTGGTATATTCGCCCTCTCTTTATTATTCCAATTGTAATGGGAGCTTATAAAAAATCCTATAGCCTGATTTTCTTTTCTATATTTTGCCTATTTACTAGCATGTTCTGGTTCCCAAAGCCGGAAATAGTTGATGTAAAAGTAATTGAGTTTTTGAATTTTGAGAAGACTTATTTTACGAGCGGATGGAGTATTGAAAAAGTTATCATTTTGGCGACGATTCTAGCATTTTTTACGGCGATTATATCCTTAACGTGGAGTAGACGTTGGTATGGATTATTAGCAACGGTAGTAATTGGAGCGTTTCTGAAGGTTGCCCATAGTCTTTTATTTAGTGGAGGAAGTGGCATATCGATTGTAAAACCAGCTGTTTTGGGATTGATTCTCTGTATCTTAGTGATTTACTTCATCTTCAAAAGAAGAAAGTAAAAATAATAGAAGTTTATGGTTGCTTTTCTCTTGACAATTATTCACTTTGTGTGTAAAATGGAATAGATCTTGAACTTGAAGGGAGTGAAAAAAATGTCTAAAACAGTAGTACGTAAGAATGAATCTCTTGACGATGCACTTCGTCGTTTCAAACGCGCGGTTACTAAAGCTGGTACTCTTCAAGAAACACGCAAACGTGAATTCTATGAAAAACCTTCTGTAAAACGTAAACGTAAATCAGAAGCAGCTCGTAAACGTAAAAAATTCTAATTTGAAATGAAAGGCTAGACTTGTCTAGCCTTTTTTCTTTCCAAATAAATACTGTAAATCCTGCAAAAAAAGGAAACTTCCTCCTACAATTTGATATAATAGTAGGGAGAACTCGATTGAAGGAGGAAATTATGTCAGTTTTAGTAAAAGAAGTCATTGAAAAGCTCAGATTAGACATTGTTTACGGTGAAGGAGATTTGCTTGAAAAAGAAATCAATACTGCGGACATTTCTCGACCAGGTCTTGAAATGACGGGCTATTTTGATTACTATACTCCAGAGCGACTTCAACTGTTGGGAATGAAGGAGTGGTCTTATCTGGTCGCTATGTCTTCTCACAACCGTTATAAGGTGTTGACCAAGATGTTTCAACCGGAAACACCAGTGGTTATTGTTGCGCGTGGTTTAGTAGTTCCAGAAGAAATGTTGAAAGCTGCCAGGGAATGTAAGATTGCGATTTTAACCAGTCGAACAGCTACTAGTCGCCTATCAGGAGAATTATCTAGCTATTTGGATTCTCGTTTGGCAGAACGGACCAGTGTTCATGGTGTCTTGATGGACATTTATGGTATGGGTGTCTTGATCCAAGGGGATAGCGGTATCGGTAAGAGTGAAACTGGTCTGGAACTTGTGAAACGTGGACACCGTTTGGTGGCAGATGATCGTGTAGATATCTTTGCAAAAGACGAAATGACCCTTTGGGGAGAGCCAGCTGAAATTTTGAGGCATTTACTTGAAATCCGTGGAGTGGGGATTATTGATGTGATGAGTCTCTACGGAGCAAGTGCAGTCAAGGATTCTTCACAAGTTCAACTAGCAGTTTATTTGGAAAATTATGATACGCATAAGACCTTCGATCGCTTAGGAAATAATGCTGAAGAAATCGAGATTTCTGGCGTAGCCATTCCACGTATCCGCATCCCAGTAAAAACAGGACGCAATATTTCTGTTGTCATTGAGGCGGCTGCCATGAACTACCGTGCTAAGGAAATGGGCTTTGATGCGACACGTTTATTTGAAGAACGCTTGACAAATCTGATCGCTCAAAATGAGGTGAAAAATGATTAATCCAGTCGCATTTGAAATCGGTCCTTTTTCTATTCGTTGGTATGCTCTGTGTATTGTGGCTGGTTTGGTTTTGGCAGTCTACCTTGCCATGAAGGAAGCTCCTAAAAAGAAAATTCTGTCAGATGATATTTTAGATTTTATCCTGATTGCTTTTCCAGTCGCGATTTTAGGTGCTAGACTATACTACGTACTCTTTCGCTTAGATTATTATCTGCAAAATCCAGGTGAAATCATCGCCATCTGGAATGGTGGTTTGGCAATTTATGGAGGTTTGATAGCAGGGGCTATTGTCCTTTATATCTTTGCAGATAGAAAGCTGATCAATACTTGGGATTTCTTAGATATTGCAGCACCGAGCGTCATGGTTGCCCAGAGTTTAGGACGCTGGGGGAACTTCTTTAACCAAGAAGCCTACGGTGCAGCGGTAGATAGTCTGGATTATTTGCCAGGCTTTATCCGCGACCAGATGTACATCGATGGTAGCTACCGTCAGCCGACCTTCTTATATGAGTCTGTTTGGAATCTGATTGGTTTTGCTTTAATCTTGATTTTTAGACGAAAATTAAAGGGAATCAGACGCGGCCAGATCACTGCTTTCTACTTGATTTGGTATGGCTTCGGCCGTATGATCATCGAAGGGATGCGGACGGATAGTCTCATGTTCTTTGGTCTGCGAGTTTCCCAATGGTTATCAGTTGTCCTTATCGGACTTGGTATTTTTATCATACTTTATCAAAATCGAAAGAAAGCCCCTTTCTATCATACAGAGGAGGAAAAATAAATGTTAGAAGTTGCATATATACTTGTTGCGATTGCTTTGATTGTCTGTTTAGTCTATTTGACAATCACGATTCAAAAAGCAGGTCGTATGATTGATGAGACAGAGAAAACCATCAAAACGTTGAGCTCAGATGTGAACGTTACCTTGCATCAGACTAATGAATTGTTGGTTAAGGTCAATGTGTTAGCAGACGATATCAATATCAAAGTTGCGACGATTGATCCACTTTTTACAGCTGTGGCAGACTTGTCTGAGTCAGTTTCTGACCTCAACCAACATGCACGTGTTTTAGGCAAAAAAGCTTCATCTGCTGGTTCAAAGACCATCAAAACAGGTGCAGGCTTGTCAGCTCTTCGTGTCGCAAGTAAATTTTTCAAAAAATAAAAAAGGAGAAATCTTATGGGAAAACTATCCTCTATCCTTTTAGGAACAGTTTCAGGTGCAGCTCTTGCTTTGTTTTTGACGAGTGACAAGGGCAAGCAAGTTTGTAGTCAAGCTCAAGATTTTCTAGATGACTTGAGAGAAGATCCAGAATATGCTAGAGAGCAGGTTTGTGAGAAACTAACTGAAGTGAAGGAACAGGCAACGGACTTTGTGCTGAAAACAAAGGAACAAGTAGAATCTGGTGAAATCACTTTTGACAGTGTCCTTGGCCAAGCTAAAAACTGTGCTCGACAAGTAACAGAAGCGTCAAAAGAAACCTTTAACAATCTCAAGGAGCAGTGGCAAGAACAGGCAGCAACTCCGGACGTCGCTGAAGACCAAGAAGAAATCATCATCGATATTACTGAAGTATAAGGTATCACCATCTCTGATTTTTGGAGATGGTGATTTTTATCTGCAAACCTGTCTTTGTGGTATAATAAATACTATGCAGAAAAAACCAACGTCCGCCTACGTGCATATTCCCTTTTGCACACAGATTTGTTATTATTGTGACTTTTCAAAAGTATTTATCAAGAATCAACCAGTAGATAGTTATCTGGAACATCTGCTAGAGGAGTTTCGTTCTTATGACATCCAAAAGTTGCGAACTCTCTATATTGGAGGTGGGACGCCAACGGCACTGTCAGCTCCGCAATTAGAGGTGCTCTTAAATGGCTTGACTAAAAACTTGGACTTGTCAGTAATGGAAGAGTTTACCATTGAAGCTAACCCAGGAGACTTGGATGCGGATAAGATTGCGGTTTTGAAACAGTCGCCAGTTAATCGTGTTTCCTTGGGCGTGCAGACTTTTGATGACAAAATGCTGAAAAAGATTGGGCGCAGTCATTTGGAGAAGGATATTTATGAAAATATCGACCGCCTGAAACTGGCTGGTTTTGACAATATCTCCATCGACTTGATTTATGCATTGCCTGGTCAGACCATAGAACAAGTAAAGGACAATGTAGCTAAGGCTATCTCGCTTGATATTCCTCATATGAGCCTTTATAGCTTAATTTTGGAGAATCATACGGTCTTTATGAACCGCATGAGACGAGGGAAACTGCCCCTACCCAAGGAAGAGTTAGAAGCAGAGATGTTTGAGTACATCATCGCAGAGCTTGAGCGAGCTGGTTTTGAGCATTATGAGATTTCCAATTTCTCTAAACCCGGATTTGAAAGTCGCCACAATCTCATGTACTGGGATAATGCCGAGTATTATGGGATCGGTGCGGGTGCTTCAGGTTATGTCAATGGGGTACGTTATAAAAACCACGGTCCTATCCGCCACTATCTCAATGCGGTAGAGGCAGGAAATGCTCGGATTACAGAAGAACATCTGAGTCAAAGGGAGCAGATGGAAGAAGAAATGTTTCTGGGACTCCGCAAGAAATCAGGGGTCTCCATGACACGATTTGAGGAAAAATTCGGACGGCCCTTTGATGGACTATATGGAGAAATTGTCAGAGACTTGGTACAACAATGTCTTATGCAGATCGACGGTGATCGTGTCCGAATGACAAAGAGGGGTCTCTTCTTGGGAGACACTGTAGCAGAACGATTTATTTTGGAGTAGAACAATGGGCTTAACTTATCAAATGAAAATGAAAATTCCTTTTGATATGGCGGACATGAACGGTCATATCAAACTTCCAGATGTGATTTTGCTGTCCTTGCAAGTATCAGGTATGCAGTCGATTGAACTGGGAGTTACCGACAAGGATATTTTATAACGTTACAATCTGGTCTGGATTATTACAGACAAAGAGAATGACGTAGTTATCTTTCCTAGCTTTTCTGAGGATATTACT
>CAUUXT010000048.1:0-7207 GCA_963549015.1 uncultured Streptococcus sp. | reverse complement strand
CGTACGCCAGTCAAATGGGTATGAGTGAGAGATTTCTTCTTGAGCAAGGAGAAGATTACCAAGTTTCTCGATAACAGTTGGAACAACCTTATCATAGAATTGACCTTCGAACTCAGGACCAGCATTTGCCATCATGATCCCGCGTTCATTGACGGTTACAGCAACTTCAAGGCCGTTAGCAACACCGACATTGTAGTCGTCCTCACCAAAACCTGGAGCCGTATGGACGATACCTGTACCAGAGTCTGTCGTAACGTGGTCACCAAGGATTACCAACTCATCTACAGCCGTATCCCATGGGTGGACTGTCACAATGTGATTCAATTCTTGCCCACGATAAGTCGCCAAGACCTGAACATCAGCCCAGCCAAATTTCTCAGACAAACTGTTCAACAATTCTGAAGAAACCACAAACTTACGAGATTCACCAGCAGGTTGTACGACTACATAATCAATATCTGCACCAACAGTCAACCCACGAGAAGCAGTGATGGTAAATGGAGTTGTTGTCCAAACAACGATGTAAGTATCAGTATCAAGCACACCTTTTCCATCTTTGACACGGTTAGCATAGTAAAGGGAAGTTGAAATCAAGTCATGGTATTCAATTTCCGCTTCTGCAAGGGCTGACTCAGAAGACCATGACCAGTAAACTGGCTTGGCACCACGATAGATATAGCCTTTTTTAGCCATTTCACCGAAGACACGGATTTGGGCTGCTTCATAGTCAGGAGTCAAGGTTACATAAGGATTTTCCCAGTCCCCAGAAACACCCAAACGTTTGAAGTCATCCCGTTGTTTATCTACTTGAGAAAGAGCGTATTCACGGCAGAGTTTCAAGTACTCAACCAAGTCCATTTCTTTACGTTTAACACCTTGTTTTGCCAAGACTTGCTCGATTGGCAAACCATGAGTGTCCCAACCTGGGATATAAGGTGCATAAAAACCTGACATAGACTTCGAACGAACAATGATATCTTTGGAAATCTTGTTCATGGCATGTCCAACGTGGATATTTCCGTTTGCATACGGAGGACCATCATGCAAGGTGAAATGTGGTTTCCCTTGGTTCAATTCTTGACGACGTTGGTAAAGTTTTGCTTCTTCCCATTCTTTTTGCCAGAGTGGCTCTTTGGTAGGAAGTCCTGCACGCATTGGGAAAGCTGTTTTCCCAAGGTTAAGGGTATCTTTGAGTTTCATGGTATCTCCTTTATAAATATTAACAAATTAAAAACCACGACTTCCAAAAAGGACGAAAATCGTGGTACCACCTTTGTTCGAAAAAAGACAGTGTCTCTTTTCCTCTTTTCCCGTAACGTGGGGAACGTCCAGTCTTACTGTTTTCAGACTGGATTTGTTGAGAGGATAATCTAACGACTAGAGATTGCAGGGCTCACACCATCTCCTGCTCGCTGAAAATATAGTTGGTTAGATTTTGTTCTCACATTTACTTTTATAGTATAAGAACAGATTCTTTGTTTGCATCGTCCTCAGTTGCTGCAGTAGTTGCTACGTCAACTGACTCTTTATGTTGTTCACTTTCATCTGTATGTTGATTTTGTTGAGCTTCAAACTCAGCTAATTCTTTATTTCCAGCCTCGATACGAGCTTGCAACTCAGCAACCTCTTCTGGTGTGAATTGACGAGTCATATCAATTGGCTCTTCCTCAGGTTGTGAAGGAATAGTTTCACCAAGAACTTCCCCCACCACTTCTTTAAAGGCTTCATCGCTTGTTTGAAGATACGTTGCTGTTGGGCGAAGAATGTCCTCCCAATCTGATGACTCAACAATAGCCAATTGACTTTCAATCGTAGACTTGAGGCGTTGATGGAATACACGACTCTTGTTCTTCAACTCTTCTGTCTCAACAGCCACTTTCTTAGCGTTATCTGTTGCCTGACGGAGAATTTCATTTGCCTTGTATTTTGCTTCTTCAAGCAAACGCTGAGCGTCTTGTTCAGCTTGTTGAATAATATTGTTTGAACGTTCTTGAGCAGCCTGTTTGACACGCTCCGCTGTATCTTGAGCAATCAAAACTGACTGACTCAAGGAATCTTTCATCTCATCAAAGTAAGACAAACGTTCTTCCAAACTCTTGATGTGTGTCTCTTTGTCGTGATTACTACGAACCAAATCTTCATAGTCACGAACAACGATATCAAGAAATTCATCTACTTCTTCTGGGTCAAAACCTCTAAATCTTGTACCAAAGGTTTTATCTTTAATTTCTAACGATGTAATTGGCATACTTTTCCTCACTTACTTAATAATAATTGAATGCTTAATTTTATCTTGTCTTTTTTTGTCTGTCCATTGTCTTTGACAACTTTTAGACGACCAAACTTTCTCACACTGATCAAATCTCCAACGGCAACCTGGTAATCACTTTTTTCAACCAGATGATAGTTCACCTGGACAGATTTTTTCTCAATCAGTTGACTAGTTTGATTTCTAGATAATTTCAAGGCACTTGATAAGAGGGCATCCAATCGAAAACTCGAAACTAAAATCTCTCGTTCTCTAAAGTCAATTTTAGATATAATCCTATCGGTAAAAGGACGTTCCTCCAGCGATACAGGAAGTCTGCCAATCCTTCTTATCCCATCCTGAAAAAGAGGAATAAAATCACGATTGACAAAAATCTGTGCTCTCTTTTCATCTACCAAGATATCACCAAATAATTTACGGTCAATTCCTAGTTGGTTGATGATTGTTCCCAATATTTTTCCATGGCTCAGCTGTTCAAACTTACTCGGATAGCAAATTTCCAACAAGGCCATTTCAAAATCTGATATTTCCGGTTCAAAATAATCTGGATAGAGAAGAACACGAACCGACTCCGTCGGAAGAAAATCACCACTACTTTGGCAACCCAGTCCATATGTCCCAGCAAGCACCCTTAAAATCTGTTCCTGATGGGGATTGATAAAAGGAGTAAGCACCGGTACATATGTATCTTCTACCCGCCTTATCCACTCTAATCCCTTATCAATAAAGGGAATATCATCTTGGGAAAAATGCTGATAAATGGCTCGATTTACTGTCATATTAATAGTACTAGTCGTGTTAAGATATTTCCAAGAAACTGGATTAGAATCAGCGCGACCCAAACCGTGAAATCAAGACCAGCAAATTGTAAATTGAGCTTACGAAGGGGCTCAATAACTGGGCGAGCAAGTCTGATGACTAAGCGACCTAGTTGACTTTCATAGGCATTTGGAAACCATGAAAGAAGAGCAAATGCAACAAGAATGATGGAATAAATGCTAACTGCATTTTGAATTAAACGGATTAAGAAAATCATTATCTTGCTCTATTTCGTTTAATATCAAAGCCGAACTCGGCACCTTGTGATTCATCTGGAAGTTTGATATCTTCAATATTCACGATAACGTTGACAGGCGTCAATAGATACATCGTACTCGCAACTTTTTTCATATTTCCAGCCAAGACGTGACGAGCTCCATCCAAGTAATCAAGGCAGCGACGCGCTTGTACTTCTGTCATGTATTGGAAATCAATCAAGATACTTTCATTTCCAGTTAACAAATCAACAATCTCAGTTGCATCCTCATACTTTCTTGGATAACGAACATCAATCGTCACTTTCTCATCTGAGTGATGGTTTTGCTTTGCCAACTCTTGTTGACGAGCATGGAGGCGAGTAATATTCGCATCTTTTACTGATCCCGGCTGAGCAGATGCTGGTAATTCTTTAGATGATGAGATGGTTGGACTAACAGTGTCCTCTTGTTGAATCTGATAGTTCATCACGTCTTCTCCATCTTCTGTAAAATAATCTATAAATTTATCGAATCTATCTTTTAAAGACATAGCTCTCTCCTATTTAAAAAATGCTGTACCGATTCGAACAAAGGTTGAGCCGAACTGAATCGCTTCTTTAAAATCACGACTCATTCCCATGCTTAGCTCTGTCATCGGCATATTAGGGATTTGTTTTTCTCTAATTTCTGCTTGCAGAGCCTGCGTATCCTTGAAAATTTCTTTCAATTCATCACTGTCTGCCTCAAAAGGAGCCATGGTCATTAAACCAACATACTCAATCTGATCTAACTTAGCCAATTCTGGCAAAAGTTCTAGCAATTCTTCTTTTGAAAACCCATGCTTGCTTTCTTCCCCAGAAATATTAACCTGCAAGAAACACTTGATAACATGATCTGTTCTCTTTTGAATTTCCTGGGCTAATTTTAGAGAGTCTAAAGCATGAAAGTAATCCACATATGGGATTACTTCTTTTACTTTCCGTCTCTGTAGTGTTCCTATTAAATGCCAAGTGACTGGGTAATCTTTCAAGGCCTGATATTTTTCTAAAAATTTATCAACCCGATTTTCACCGATATGATGGATGCCAAGCGGAAGCAAAGCTTCCGCTGTTTGTACATCTACATATTTTGTCACTGCGATTACTGAAACAGCATCTAGATTACGGTTGGCTTTTTGACTAGCATCAGCAATTTGCTGAAAAACTAATTCAGTATTTTTTTTCAAATTCATTGATTAACGATTTTTGAAGAATGGAGGTGTATCCAATTCATCCTCATCTTGTGAAACTGGTGTTTCAAAGCGTTCAACTGGTGAAACAACGGGATCTGTTTGGCGAACAATTGACTCACGGCGCAAGTCCCAATCTCCAAAAGCAGATGCTTGGTTGGTTTCAAAGCGACGCGGACTTGATTTAGGCAGTTCTGCTGTCTCTTCCAAGTCGAATTGACGGTCAAATGTGTGTGCTTGTGGAGTTTTAGTTGATGGTCGACCAACTGGTTGGTTGGTAGCAGACCCGACTACTTTTTCTAGTCGTTCTTGACGAACACCTGTCGCTACAACAGTCACACGGATTTCATCCTTCATGCTTTCGTCGATAGATGTTCCAAGCCAGATGTTTACACCTTTACCAGCTGCTTGGTTAACGATTTCTGAAGCTTCTTCTGCTTCAATCAAAGTTAAATCAAGACCACCAGTAACGTTGACAATCACATCCTCTGCACCATCGATAGTTGTTTCAAGAAGTGGAGAGTAAATCGCTTTACGAGCTGCTTCAACAACGCGCTCTTCACCACTACCAATACCGATACCCATAAGGGCATTCCCTTTGTTTGCCATTACAGTCTTCACGTCAGCAAAGTCAAGGTTAATCAATCCTGGATTCGTGATCAAGTCAGTGATCCCTTGAACACCTTGGCGAAGAACGTTATCTGCTTCACTAAGAGCTTCAAGAAGCGGTGTTTTCTTATCAACAATTTCAAGCAAGTTGTTGTTAGAGATAATCAACAAAGTATCAACGTGCTCGCGAAGTTCATTGATTCCTTCTACAGCGTACTGACCACGTTTGCTTCCTTCAAATCCGAAAGGACGTGTCACGACACCAACTGTAAGAGCACCAAGATCTTTAGCGATACGTGCAATAACAGGGGCAGCACCTGTACCAGATCCACCACCCATACCAGCAGTGATGAAGACCATGTCTGCACCGCTGATTGCTTCCGTCAAAGCTTCTTCGCTTTCTTCTGCAGCTTTGCGTCCAACTTCTGGACGTCCTCCAGCACCCAAACCACGAGTCAATTTTGGACCAAGTTGGATAACGGTTTCTGCTTTCGTACTGCTAAGGGCTTGTACATCAGTGTTGGCTGCGATAAATTCTACACCAGCAACACCTTCGTCAACCATGCGGTTAATGGCGTTACCACCACCACCACCGACACCAATTACCTTAATAACTGCGCCTTGAGCTGCTGCTGTATCAAATGAAAATGTCATAATTTCTTATCCTCTTTTATTCATCAAACATGCTTCCGATTAAACCACGGAAACGTTCTGTTAGCTTCGGTTTACTTTGGGAACTTGCTTGGAATTCTTCCTTGGGAGCAACTGGAGCTTCCTGTACAGTTTCAACTGGAGTCGTCTGTGTTGGGCTTGGTTGCGCCACAGGATTCAAACGTTGATTTGGAATGCCAAAGTTGATTGGTTTTTGACGAAGGAATTCATCTCCTTTAACTGCTTTTTGAGCAAGAAGATTGACTTCAGTCAATTTACCAGCAAACTCAGATAAACTAATCACGTGAGCAAATGCAGGGTTGCGAATTCCAACCTGATTTGGAACATAGAGTTTTACTCGAACACCAAATACTTCTTGAGCTAATTCAACAACGCCCGGCAAAATTGCATTTCCACCGATAAGGACGATACCTCCTGGCAAATCCAACAAGTGCCTTCTTTCCAACTCTTGTTTGATTTGGTCAAAGATATGTTTGATACGTGCTGAAATAATTTCTGCCAAGTAGCTTTCTGTCACTTCAACAGGTTCTACTTCGCCAATTACTTCAACTTGGAAAGTTTCATTACTTGCAAGTGGAACGTAAGCTTCACCATAGTTCAGTTTCAAACTTTCTGCAATCTTTTGAGATGTTTTCAAGACTTTAGAAATGTCTTTTGTAACGTAATCTCCACCTTCTTGGTAGATGTTGGTGAATTGCAATTCTTGGTTGCGGATAGTCGCTACAGTAGTCTGACCTCCACCCATGTCAATGACAGTTGCACCAAATTCACGTTCGCCTTCATTGAGAACTGAGTTCACAATCGCCAAAGGTGAAATAATCACATTATCAACCTGGATACCTACACGTTCGACCGTCTTGCGAAGATTGTGTAGAATCGTACGAGGACCTGTGTAAAGCAGACCACGCATTTCCAAACGGACACCCATCATACCACGAGGGTCACGGATTCCTTGGAAACCATCCACGATGAATTCTTCTGGAATAAAGGTAATCACTTCACGATCAGGAGTCATGCTCTTTGTCAAAGCTGATTTAACAACATCTTCAACATCCTGATCTGTGATTTCTTTTGTATCTGATGTTACAGGAATCATTCCTTGTGTTGGTTCGACCTGCAGAAGATTTGCTGGAAGACCAACGTTGACAGACTTGATAGAAATGCCTGCTTTCTCTTCTGCCTGTGTGATTGCGGATTTGATTGCCGAAGCAGCCGCTTCAATATCAACAATAATTCCGTCTTTTACACCTTTACTTTTGGCATTACTAACACCAATTACATTTACTTCGCCATCTCTATGCTCCGCAACTAACACCTTAATGGAGCTAGTTCCGATATCTAAGCCTGTAAAAAAACCATCTCTAGTCATTACATCGCATCCTCTCTATCTTCCAAGTTTCTCACTTCTATTTA
>CAUUXT010000047.1:0-7448 GCA_963549015.1 uncultured Streptococcus sp. | reverse complement strand
CGGAAGCAACAGAAGAAGCTGCTGATCAAGAATAAGCAGTTCACTTAAAATCGAAAGGGAAGAAATAGTGGTTGATGTAAATCGTTTTAAAAGTATGCAAATCACCCTAGCTTCTCCAAGCAAAGTCCGTTCATGGTCTTATGGAGAAGTCAAAAAACCTGAAACAATCAATTACCGTACGTTGAAACCAGAACGTGAAGGACTCTTTGACGAAGTCATCTTTGGTCCTACAAAAGACTGGGAATGTGCTTGTGGTAAGTACAAACGCATTCGTTACAGAGGGATTGTTTGTGACCGTTGTGGGGTTGAAGTAACGCGTACAAAAGTTCGTCGTGAGCGTATGGGGCACATCGAGTTGAAAGCTCCTGTATCTCACATCTGGTATTTCAAGGGGATTCCAAGCCGTATGGGCTTGACCCTTGATATGAGCCCTCGTGCCCTCGAGGAAGTTATCTACTTTGCGGCTTATGTGGTCATTGATCCTAAGGATACACCACTTGAGCACAAGTCTATCATGACAGAGCGCGAATACCGTGAGCGCTTGCGTGAGTATGGTTATGGATCATTCGTTGCCAAGATGGGTGCCGAAGCCATCCAAGACCTGTTGAAACAAGTAGATCTTGAAAAAGAAATTGCTGAACTCAAAGAAGAGTTGAAAACAGCTACTGGACAAAAACGTGTCAAAGCTATCCGTCGTTTGGATGTTTTGGATGCCTTTTACAAGTCTGGGAACAAACCTGAATGGATGGTTCTTAACATCCTCCCAGTTATTCCACCAGATCTCCGCCCAATGTTGCAGTTGGATGGTGGCCGTTTTGCCTCATCTGACTTGAACGACCTTTACCGCCGTGTTATCAACCGTAACAACCGTTTGGCTCGTTTGCTTGAGTTGAATGCACCTGGTATTATCGTTCAAAATGAGAAGCGTATGCTTCAAGAAGCGGTTGATGCTTTGATTGACAATGGTCGTCGTGGTCGTCCGATTACAGGACCAGGTAGCCGTCCACTGAAATCATTGAGCCACATGCTCAAAGGGAAACAAGGACGCTTCCGTCAGAACTTGCTCGGTAAACGTGTTGACTTCTCAGGACGTTCCGTTATCGCCGTTGGTCCAACTCTTAAGATGTACCAATGTGGTGTGCCACGCGAAATGGCCATCGAGCTCTTTAAACCATTTGTTATGCGTGAAATCGTTGCCCGCGACATCGTGCAAAACGTCAAAGCAGCTAAACGCTTGGTGGAACGCGGTGATGAGCGTATCTGGGACATCCTTGAAGAAGTAATCAAAGAACACCCAGTGCTTTTGAACCGCGCACCGACCCTTCACCGTTTGGGTATCCAAGCTTTCGAGCCCGTCTTGATCGATGGTAAGGCCCTTCGTTTGCACCCGCTTGTCTGTGAAGCCTACAATGCCGACTTTGACGGGGACCAAATGGCCATCCACGTACCGCTTTCAGAAGAGGCTCAAGCAGAAGCTCGTATCTTGATGCTCGCTGCAGAGCACATCTTGAATCCGAAAGATGGTAAACCAGTTGTTACTCCATCTCAGGACATGGTTTTGGGTAACTACTACTTAACTATGGAAGAAGCTGGTCGTGAAGGTGAAGGAATGGTCTTCAAAGACCGTGATGAAGCTGTCATGGCTTACCGCAATGGTTATGTACACCTCCACTCACGTGTTGGTATCGCGACAGACAGCCTCAACAAACCATGGACAGAAGAGCAAAAACACAAGGTCTTGCTGACAACAGTTGGTAAAATCCTCTTCAACGACATCATGCCAGAGGGTCTACCTTACTTGCAAGAACCAAATAATGCGAACTTGACAGAAGGGCTTCCAGCTAAATACTTCTTGCCACTAGGTGGTGATATCAAGGAAGCCATTCGCAACCTTGAACTCAATCCTCCATTCAAGAAGAAAAACCTTGGAAATATCATCGCTGAGATTTTCAAACGTTTCCGTACAACAGAAACCTCTGCATTCTTGGACCGATTGAAAGACTTAGGTTACCATCATTCAACACTTGCTGGATTGACAGTGGGGATTGCTGATATCCCAGTGGTTGAAGACAAGGCTGAAATTATTGAAGAATCTCATAAGCGTGTAGAACAAATCACAAAACAGTTCCGTCGTGGTTTGATCACTGATGATGAACGTTACAATGCTGTTACAGCTGAATGGCGTGCAGCTCGTGAGAAATTGGAAAAACGCTTGGTCGATAACCAAGATCCGAAGAACCCAATCGTTATGATGATGGACTCAGGAGCCCGTGGTAACATCTCGAACTTCTCACAACTTGCCGGTATGCGTGGTCTGATGGCTGCTCCGAACGGACGTATCATGGAATTGCCAATTCTTTCAAACTTCCGCGAAGGTTTGTCAGTACTTGAAATGTTCTTCTCAACTCACGGTGCCCGTAAAGGTATGACCGATACGGCCCTTAAGACAGCCGACTCAGGTTACTTGACTCGTCGTTTGGTTGACGTTGCCCAAGACGTTATCATCCGTGAGGACGACTGTGGAACAGACCGTGGTCTCTTGATCCGCTCTATCGCGGAAGGAAAAGAGATGATCGAGTCTCTCGAAGAACGTCTCAATGGTCGTTACACTAAGAAATCTGTTAAACACCCAGAAACTGGTGCAGTGATCATTGGTCCAAATGAGTTAATCACAGAAGACAAGGCGCGCGAGATTGTCAATGCTGGTGTGGAAGAAGTGACTATCCGTTCCGTATTTACATGTAACACTCGTCATGGTGTCTGCCGTCACTGTTACGGTATCAACTTGGCGACTGGTGATGCGGTTGAAGTTGGTGAAGCAGTTGGTACAATCGCTGCCCAATCTATCGGGGAACCTGGTACACAACTTACAATGCGTACCTTCCACACGGGTGGAGTTGCCTCAAATACCGATATCACTCAAGGTCTTCCTCGTGTCCAAGAAATCTTTGAAGCCCGCAATCCAAAAGGGGAAGCGGTCATCACAGAGGTCAAGGGACAAGTTACCGCCATTGAAGAAGACGCGTCAACTCGTACGAAGAAAGTCTTTGTTAAGGGTGAAACTGGCGAAGGTGAATACGTCGTTCCATTTACAGCACGTATGCGTGTTGAAGTTGGAGACCAAGTTTCTCGTGGTGCAGCATTGACAGAGGGTTCTATCCAACCAAAACATCTCCTTGCTGTTCGTGATGTCTTGTCAGTTGAAACCTACCTTCTCGGTGAAGTCCAAAAAGTTTACCGTAGCCAAGGGGTAGAAATCGGTGACAAACACATCGAGGTTATGGTTCGTCAAATGATCCGTAAAGTCCGTGTCATGGATCCAGGTGATACAGATCTTCTCATGGGTACCCTTTTAGACATCAACGATTTTACAGATGCTAATAAAGATGTCCTTATCGCAGGTGGAGTTCCAGCGACTGGTCGCCCAGTTCTTATGGGAATTACCAAAGCCTCACTTGAAACAAACAGTTTCTTGTCAGCGGCTTCCTTCCAGGAAACAACTCGTGTCCTTACAGATGCGGCCATCCGTGGTAAGAAAGACCATCTCCTTGGACTCAAGGAAAATGTTATTATTGGTAAGATCATCCCAGCAGGTACTGGTATGGCTCGCTACCGTAACCTTGAACCACAGGCAATCAATGACGCAGAATATCTGGCTCCTGAACAAGAAGATACAGAACTTGCTCCAGTAGATGAAACTGTGGAAATCCAATCTGAAGAAACTGTAGAATAAAAAGTAAACAAGAGAACCTTCGGGTTCTCTTTGTTTTGTTTCAGAAAATTTTCCCACTTTTCCATAAAGTGTGGTAGAATAGAAGAACTAAAATGACAAGGGGATTTATATGGAACAAACATTCTTTATCATTAAGCCAGATGGTGTGAAGAGAGGTCTAGTTGGCGAAGTTTTGAAAAGAATTGAGCGACGTGGTTTCAAACTCGAAAAATTAGAGTTACGTTCAGCAGTTTCAGAAGCTTTGATTGACCAACACTATCAAGACTTGGTTGAAAAAAGTTTTTATCCTCCTATCCGTCAATTTATGACCTCAGGCCCAATAATTGTTGGAATTATTTCAGGTCCCAAGGTAATTGAAAGCTGGCGTGACATGATGGGGGCTACTCGTCCAGAAGAGGCTCTACCAGGAACTATCCGGGGAGATTTTGCTAAGGCGGCAGGAGAAAATCAAGCCATTCAAAACGTGGTACATGGATCAGATTCAGAAGAGTCAGCTAAACGAGAAATCGCCCTCTGGTTTAAGGATTAGATTAGAAGAAAACAGTTCTGTGAATGACGGAACTGTTTTTTGTACCGTTCAGCGTCCTAATGTGACATTTTGGAAGTCATTTATCATTTTCTAATCCTGTCAGAGTATAATTTCTTATACGGAGGAAGAAAAGGAAATGATGAAATCAATTCGTGTTTTATTATTATTAGCTGTCGCTCAAATTTTATTTGGAAGTTGTTTATTGTGGAAAGAATCATTTTTATCCTTAAGAGAAGGAAATGTCTATTTTTTAATTCTCATAGTGGGAGTTTCAGGCTTTTGTGCTGGGATTAATTACTTCCATACCTTGGGTCAGAAAAGTCATAGTATTTTGCGTGTTCAAAAGAAAGTAAGCCTTGTTTATAGCCTTCTTTTAGTAGTCAATCTTCTGGCAACCTGTCTGGTTCTCACAGAAAGCATCCAAACCACTAGCAAATTGCAGCAGGATCTGGTTGACCTCTTTCTGCCGTCATTCTTTTTCTTGCTGGGAGTAGATCTATGGATTTTCTTACCTTTTGATAAATATATTCGGGATATGGACAACCATCTCAACAAGAAGAGAACGGTTGTGATTTCCGTTTTAGGCACGATTATTTTCTTGAGAAATCCCGTAACAATCTCTTCCATTCTCCTTTATATTGGTCTCGGTTTTTTATGTGCGCGTTTCCTCTTTCCCAAATCCGTGCAAAGGGAAATTTCATTTTACGGACATGTGATTCGCGATGTTTTATTTGTTATTTGTATTTTTACCTTTTTCTGAGGAAGGCAAGGAGAACTATAAATTTAGCATAGTAAGTCTATAAAGAAAATTCACACAAAAGAAAACTTTTTGGTATAATAGTAACATGTACACAAAAAATGAAGAAGAGCTTCGAGCTCTCGGAGAAAGATTAGGTCATTTGCTTCAAAAAGACGATGTTCTGATCTTGACGGGAGAGTTGGGTGCGGGTAAAACAACCTTTACAAAAGGCCTTGCCAAGGGTTTGGATATCCGTCAGATGATTAAAAGTCCAACTTATACTATCGTGAGAGAGTATGAAGGGCGTCTGCCACTTTACCACTTGGATGTCTACCGTATCGAAGGAGACGCTGATTCTATTGACTTGGATGAGTTTCTCTTTGGTGGCGGTGTGACTGTTATTGAGTGGGGGCATCTTTTGGGTGAGGATTTACCAGATTCCTATTTGGAATTGGAAATTTTGAAAGAAGCAGAGGGTCGTTGTCTTCATTTTACGGCTCATGGCCCTCGGGCTGAACAACTCATCAAGGAGCTTCAGGATGGAGTATGAGTTGTGCATTCGTGAGGCAGAGACTTCAGATGCTACAGCTTTGATTGCATTTTTAGATTGTGTCGGTCAAGAGACAGACCTCACTAGCCTAGATGAAAATGGTATCATGATGACAGCGTCTGAAATGGCTCTTTTTATCGAAAAGCAAGCTGCATCAGAGAATCAAATTACTCTTCTCGCCTTACTGAATGATGAGATTGCAGGTATCTTAAATATCACAGCGGATCAACATTTAAGGGTTCGACATATTGGTGATGTTTTTTTAGCGGTTCGAAAGAAATTCTGGAACCAAGGCTTGGCTACAATACTCCTAGAAGAAGGCATCGAGTGGGCTAAAGCCAGTGGTGTCTTGCGCCGTTTGCAACTTAGTGTACAAAAACGAAATGAGGCTGCTATCCACCTCTATTCAAAAATGGGATTTATCACAGAAGGCTTGCAAGAAAGAGGAGCCTATTTAGCAGAAGGGATATTTTTAGATGTTTGTCTGATGGGCAAATTGATAGATGAATAACGAGATGATCAAAAAATTAATTGGAATGGTGCTAGGTTTCCTGGCCGTAACAGTTGTAGGTGTAGGAATTTATGCCTACACAATCTATCAGCAGGGGACTGCAACCCTGAGTCAAAAAACTTACAAAAAAATCGGGGAAGAAACCAACGTTATCGAAGCGACGGAGCCTCTGACCATCCTCTTGATGGGGGTAGATACGGGAAACGTGGAACGTACAGACCCGTGGGCAGGGAATAGTGATTCCATGATTCTCTTGACGGTTAATCCCAAAACAAAGAAAACCACTATGATGAGTTTGGAACGGGATATTCTGACTAAGATTGAGAGTGGAAATGGCCAAGTTCAGGAAGCCAAACTCAATGCGGCCTATGCCAATGGCGGTGCGGAGCTTGCAATTTCTACTATTCAAAAGATGATGAATATCCACATTGACCGTTATGTAATGGTCAATATGCAAGGTCTTCAACAATTGGTGGACGCAGTTGGTGGAATCACCGTCAACAATACACTTGGTTTCCCAATTTCCATCACTGACCAAGAAGAGTTTAATAAGATTTCCATTGGTGTTGGGGAACAAAACTTGAATGGTGAGGAAGCCTTGGTGTATTCACGGATGCGTTACCAAGATCCTGAAGGAGACTATGGGCGTCAAAAACGTCAACGTGAAGTCATTCAAAAAATCGTAGAGAAGGTTTTGAGTCTGAACAGTGTGAGTCATTATCAAGGGATTTTAAAAGCTTTGAGTGACAACATGCAGACCAATGTGGACTTATCAGCTAAGAGCATTCCACAATTGCTCGGCTATCAAGATTCTTTCAAGAATATCGAAACGCATCAATTGCGTGGGGAAGATGCTGAGATACAAGGGATTTCTTATCAGATTGTCACTTCAGAACATATGCTCGAAATGCAAAATCTCTTGCGTAGTTCACTAGGTAAAGAGCCAGTGACAGAATTGGAAACCAATGCGGTACTGTACGAAACAGCCTTTGGTCGGACAGCACCTTCAACCAGTAGCAGTGTTTCAAACGAAGAGGTAGAATAAAACAAAGAATCAAATCGTGGGAAATTTCCTGCGATTTTTTCAAAAAAATTCGAATAGATAAGTAGGAGGAAAAATGAAAGCAGAAATTATTGCTGTCGGAACAGAAATTTTAACAGGGCAGATCGTCAATACCAATGCTCAGTTTTTATCAGAGAAACTAGCCGAAATCGGGGTAGATGTTTATTTTCAAACAGCTGTCGGAGACAATGAAGCTCGTCTTTTGTCCTTGCTTGAGATTGCGAGTCAACGTAGTAATCTTGTGATCTTGACAGGGGGCTTGGGACCAACCGAGGATGATTTGACCAAACAAACTCTGGCTAAATTTTTGGGAAAAAATCTAG
>CAUUXT010000046.1:0-7489 GCA_963549015.1 uncultured Streptococcus sp. | reverse complement strand
AACCATTGTAGCGAAAAAACTTGAGAAGAAGTACCGTTATTACCGATAGGAGGATTGCTATGTTAGAATTACGAAATATCAACAAAGCCTTTGGTGGCAAACAAATCTTAACCAATTTCAGCCTATCAATTCCTGAAAAGCAAATCCTCGCAATCGTAGGTCCATCAGGAGGAGGCAAGACAACCCTATTACGTATGCTAGCTGGACTGGAAACCATCGATTCGGGGGAAATCTACTATAACGGCGAATCGCTAGCTATAGACGAACTAGAAAAGCGCAATCTTCTGGGATTTGTTTTCCAAGATTTTCAACTCTTTCCGCATTTGTCAGTTCTAGATAACTTAACTCTGTCGCCCATAAAAACGATGAGCATGGAGAAGGAAGTTGCTGAGAAGAAGGCGCGTGGTTTGTTAGAACAACTTGGGTTAGCTGGGCATGCAGATGCCTTTCCTTTCTCATTATCTGGTGGGCAAAAACAACGGGTGGCCTTAGCACGCGCCATGATGATAAACCCAGAAATTATTGGATATGATGAACCTACATCGGCCTTAGACCCAGAATTGCGATTAGAAGTAGAAAAACTTATCCTTCAAAATAAAGAGCGTGGGATGACCCAGATTGTTGTGACGCACGACCTTCAGTTTGCAGAAAATATTGCTGATCAGATCCTTAAGGTTGATCCAAAGTAGGAGGTGTCTATGAAGAGAAAGAAAATTGCCCTTGTACTTGCACTGTTCTTTAGCTTCTTCCTGACGGCTTGTACTCAGAAGGCAAGTGATCCAAATCAGGATAACTGGGCCAAATATCAAAAGCAGGGTAGCATTACCATTGGCTTTGACAATACCTTTGTTCCCATGGGATTTGAGGAAAAGAATGGGCAGTACGCGGGCTTTGATATTGACCTAGCCCAAGCCGTCTCTGAAAAGCTAGGAATTCAGATGAAATTTCAACCCATCGATTGGGATATGAAAGAAACCGAACTACAAAATGGTACCATTGATGCCATCTGGAATGGCTATACAGCTACAGATGAACGGAAAGAGAAGGTTGCCTTTACTATTCCTTACATGGAAAATCAACAAGTTTTGGTCTCTAAAAAGTCTCAAAATATCCACTCAATTCGGGATATGACAGACAAAGTTTTAGGGGCCCAGGCTGGATCTTCTGGTTATTTGGATTTTGAAGCCCAGCCAGACTTATTGAAAAATCGTGTCAAAGACCAGAAAGCCAACCAATACCAAAGTTTTAATGAAGCCTTAATTGATTTGAAAAATGACCGGATTGATGCCTTGTTGATTGACCGAGTATATGCTAATTATTATCTCCAGTCTGAAGGAATATTAACTGACTACAATATCTTTTCAGCAGGATTTGAAAGTGAAGCTTTTGCAGTTGGTGTAAGACCTGCTGATAAAACGTTGCTAGCTGCATTGAACCAAGCCTTTATCTCACTATACCAAGAAGGAAAATTCCAGGAAATCAGCCAGAAATGGTTTGGGGAAGATGTAGCCACCAGTCAAGTTAAAAATCAAGAATAAGAAAAGAGATTGAGTTTCTCCTCAATCTCTTTTTGCATCAAAAAATCCTCTGGCAAGTACCAGAGGATAAGAGTTTATACCCAATGAAAATCAAAGAGGAAACTAGGAAGCTAGCCGCAGGCTGCTCAAAACACTGTTTTGAGGTTGTAGATAAGACTGACAAAGTCAGGAACATATATCTACGGCAAGGCAACGCTGACGTGGTTTGAAGAGATTTTCGAAGAGTATTATTTCATTGTTGGGAAGAGCAATACATCACGGATAGTAGTTGTATCAGTGAGGAGCATGCAGAGACGGTCGATACCGATACCCAAACCACCTGTTGGTGGCATACCGTATTCAAGAGCCTCGATGTAGTCGTAATCGATACCTGTTGCTTCATCGTCCCCAAGTTCTTTAGCTTTGGCTTGAGCTTCGAAACGACTAAGTTGATCAATTGGATCATTCAACTCAGAATAGGCATTTCCGTATTCTTTGGTCATAATGAAGAGCTCAAAACGATCAGTAAAACGTGGATCTTCAGGGTTCTTCTTAGCGAGTGGAGATACAGCTACTGGATGTCCATAAACGAAGGTTGGTTGGATCAATGTTTCTTCGACAAATTCTTCAAAGAAGGCATTGATGATGTGACCGACTTCAGTGTAATGCTTTTCAACAGGTACATGTTTTTCATTGGCAAGAGCTACGGCTTCTTCGAAAGTCAAATCTTGCCAGAAGTCAACACCAGTAATTTCCTTGATGGCATCCACCATGTGAACACGTTTAAATGGTTCATTGATTTTGATTTCAGTGCCTTGATAGTTTACTGGACCATCTCCTTTGACAGCCTTTGCAGCATGCTGGATAATACCTTCTGTCAAATCCATAATATCATGGAAATCGGCATAGGCTTGGTAAACCTCAATCATAGTAAATTCAGGATTGTGAGTTGCATCCATTCCTTCGTTACGGAAGATACGGCCAATCTCATAGACGCGTTCCATACCACCGACAATTAGACGTTTGAGATGAAGTTCTAGAGCTATCCGAAGCACCATGTCAATGTTTTGTGCATTGTGGTGAGTGATAAATGGACGAGCAGCAGCACCACCGGCTTCATTATGAAGAACAGGTGTTTCCACTTCAAGGAAACCTTTTTGGTCTAGATAACGACGGATTTCAGAGATGATTTTTGAACGAGTGACAAAACGTTCAAAGCTTTCACGGTTAGAAATCAAGTCAAGGTAACGTTTACGATAGATGGTTTCAACGTCAGTCAAACCGTGGAATTTCTCTGGAAGTGGGCGAAGTGCTTTAGACAAGTGTGTAATGTGAGTTGCCTTGATAGAGAGCTCTCCCATATCTGTACGCATGACTTCACCTTCGACACCGAGGAAGTCACCGAGGTCAGCCTTCTTAAAGATTTCGTAGTTTTCTTCACCAACAGCATCTTTACGAACGTAGATTTGGATTTGACCTTCTCGGTCTTGAAGATGGGCGAAGCCGACTTTACCTTTACCACGTTTACTAACTAAACGTCCAGCGATAGTAGCAGTTTCGTTTAATTCATGTAATTGTTCTTTATCGAGTTCTGCAAATTTGTCTTTTAGTTCTTGAGAGTTAGCAGTACGTTCAAAACGTTTACCGAAAGGATCAATTCCTTGTTCACGAAGCGCAGCCATTTTTTCACGGCGAACGATCTGCTGGTCATTTAGTTCTTCCATATGTTCTGTAGACATGAAATCCTCCTAATTTTACTCAAAATTTGATACGATGAGTCTTTTTGCGATACTCCCATTTTATCATAAATAACAGAGAAATTCACGGATATTCTTTGAAAACTAAAAAGAACTTGACCATTAAGATCAAGTTCCATTATTTTCCCTGATAGGAAGTGTCATTCCACCTTTCAAGAGTGAAGGTTTCAAAATCCTCGGTTTCTAAAACTGTTAGACTAGCATTTGCTAAACCTCCATCTTTTCGAAGAAGGGGTTCTTTATAACCGAGAAGGGTACGAAGACTAGCAGTGAGATTCGCACCATGACCAACGATTAGAACTCTCTCAGCCTGACTCCCCTTCAGAGATTTGATAAATTGAATGGTGCGTTGAGTTGTAGAGTAGAGGGATTCTGCTTCAAACATTCTTGTATCGAACTTAGCTAAGTTTGTACGAAAAGCCTTGATTTGTTGTGGGTAGATGGCCTCTAATGTTACAATTTTTAATCCCTCTAGTTTTCCTAGATGCCATTCACGCAGGTCAGGAATAGCCTTTAAAGGACATTGTATATGGAGTTGACTTTGGATAATTTTAGCAGATTTGACCGCTCTTGGCAAATCACTTGAATAAATCTCATCGAAAGGGATATTGCTGAGATATTGACCGAGCGCCTTTAAGGTATCAATAGACTCAGGAAGAAGAGGTGAGTCCCCTCCAGCACCTTGGAAACGTCCTTCAAGATTCCAGATAGTTCGGCCATGACGCACAAAATAGAGTTTCATCAGTTGTCTTCCTCCAAGATATCTGCAAAATCTGCTTTCACAAAGCTGGCTAAGTCTTGTGGAGCAATAATGATACTATGCCCGACTTCCCCCGCAGAGACAATCATTTGGTCTAAATCCAAAGCAGTCTGATCAATAAAAATAGGATAGTTGTGTTTTTGGCGAATGCCGACGGGATTATTAGCTCCATGAATGTAGCCTGTCGTTTTTTCTAGGTCTTTCTGTGGAATCATACTCACTTTTTTATTACCAGAAACCTTTGCTAGTTTTTTTTCAGCGAGGTGTTCTGTTATGGGGACGATTCCGATAATTGGGCCTGTCTTGTCCCCCAGCAGAGCCAAGGTTTTAAAGATATGTGTTCGATCGTATTCCGAAGGAAGTTCTCCCTCAAGCGCATTGATTTGAATCCCTGTGTGCTCAATTCCTGCCTTGGTCAAGATTTGTTCGACCAAGGTTTTCTTAATCTTAACTTTCTTTGCCATTATTTATACTTATCCTCCAATTGACTCATCCAGATACCAAGCCAAATGCCAAGTGCAAAGAAGAAGGCGATGAGAACATAGCTTACGATGGAAAGTCCAGTGTATTGGATACTTTCAGCACTTCCAGCATTTGGAATCAAAATCAAGAGGGTGCTTGATAGCACAATTCCAATAATAAAGTGATAAACACGGGAGTGGTAGTTGTTCAAGGCATGGTCCATTAATTTTGAAAAAACGATGAGAGTTGCACCTGCACCAATCCCGATAGGAAGGAAGGTACCAAATAAATCAAAGGTCTTAAAGCCAGTTAGCATCGGAGCGTACAGTCCTAAAATCAAGAGTAGATTTGATGGACTTAAACCAGGCACCAAGACACCTAGAGCTAAAAGAACACCTGCCAAGATGAAACTAGCAAAACTGGCGCTGAGAGAACCAACAACAAAGTTTAGCGCGTAGAGCCCTAGACCTGAAAGGATAAAGGTAGTCCAGAACCAGACTAGATCAATCTTATCACGATCAGATTCTCGAGTAGATTCTTTAAGGAGACTAGGAACTGTACCGATGATAGCTCCAGCAAAGCTCCACAAAACATAGACTTGGTAATTTTCTAGCAGATACTCGATTGGATAAGAAAACAAACCAATACCTAGCAACATCCCGATAGCTACTGGGATAAAGTAAAGGACATTCTCTTTAAAATCCTTAAAGGGATGAGCAAGAAAGCCAATCATTCGCTCGTAGATCCCCAAAATCGCTGCCAGAACACCACCAGAAATTCCAGGTAGGATAAATCCTAAGGCGATGACGATTCCTTTGATAACTCTTGCAATCCATGAAAACATATTAGACTCCTCAATTTCATAAATTTCTTTCTCTGTCTTATCAATTATAACACAGACGGCAAAAAAATGAAAAAGCAAGTGAAAAAGTTGCGACTTTCACTTGCTTTATGGTTTTAAAAATAGCTTTCTGAAGGTTTCTTCTTTTTCCTTATCAGTAGAAATGAGATTGATGTCTAGGTGATGTTCAAATCCTGCAATTTTTCCTTTGGAAGTATACTGATGGAGGTCATAGTCTAAATCAGTATTGGGTGTGGCCTCAAAGTAGCCTGAGTCTGTCCCATAAGAAGGAATCCAGACGGCAGAGAAATTTTCCGTATTGATGCTATGTTCTTGCATGAAATAAACACCAATGTAAATCCCGATATTTTTAGCGCCCAGCGATTCAAGTTTAGCCCGAAAAGCTTCGACTCCGTCATTCATATCGGCCATTGTTTTTTCCTCAACGTCAAGCCAGTAATAACTAGGATTGTATGGAGAAGCAGAATTGTAGAAAACTTCAGCCGCTTTTTCCATTTCTTCTTTGTTCGTACCAGCTAGATAAGCATAAACGGCTACGGGGACATTGCGCTTTTGAAATTCTGAAATGTGATTTTTATAGGATTTATCAACTCCATTGATAAAGGCCGCATCATTTGCTTCCGTGTGTTGAGTACCACTGTGCACACGAACAATAGCTCCAGAAATATTTTGAGATAAAATATCGTAGTTTATCTCCTCCGGTCTTTGCCAACCAGAAATGTCAATAATGGGTTTATCAAGATTATGCAAGGCCTGGTTTTCAACTTGGACAGTGTTGCTTTTTGACTTGACCGAATGGTCTTCATAAGCTGGTTTATTAAAGATTAAAATAGCTATAACAATGGTGAATAGACTAAAAATAATAGCTGGATGAATCTCTTTTCTCATATCTAATTAGTTTAACGTAAATAGATAAAAAAATCAAAGAAAACGTTGAAAAGATGAATGAACTAGCATGTTTTCCCCTATTTCTCTGTTTGTTTACTCCTAAGGAAGTAAATTATGGTATAATATAAGGGAATTTTTACAGAAAAGAGAATAGTATGTCAAATTATGCCATTATCTTAGCAGCGGGTAAAGGTACTCGCATGAAATCAGATCTTCCAAAGGTACTTCATAAAGTAGCAGGAATTTCGATGTTGGAGCATGTTTTTCGTAGTGTTGGTGCTATTCAACCTGAAAAAACAGTCACTGTTGTGGGACACAAGGCGGAGCTAGTTGAGCAAGTCTTGGCTGGACAGACAGACTTTGTCACTCAATCGGAACAACTGGGCACAGGGCATGCTGTCATGATGGCAGAACCCATTCTCCAAAACCGCTCTGGGCACACCTTGGTTATTGCTGGAGATACTCCTCTGATTACAGGTGAAAGCTTGAAAAATCTCTTGGATTTCCATATCAATCACAAAAATGTAGCGACTATTTTAACGGCTGAAGCAGCAGATCCTTTTGGGTATGGTCGTATCGTCCGTAACGATAATGCTGAAGTTCTTCGCATTGTGGAGCAGAAAGATGCCACAGACTTTGAAAAGCAAATTAAGGAAATCAATACAGGAACATATGTATTTGACAATGAACGCCTTTTTGAGGCCCTTAAAAACATCAACACCAACAATGCCCAAGGTGAATACTATATTACTGATGTGATTGGTATTTTCCGTAACGCAGATGAGAAGGTTGGCGCCTATACTCTCAAGGATTTTGATGAAAGTCTTGGGGTAAATGACCGTGTAGCTCTTGCGACTGCGGAAGCAGTGATGCGCCACCGTATCAATCAAAATCACATGGTTAATGGTGTTAGCTTTGTCAATCCTGAAGCAACTTACATTGATATTGATGTCGAGATTGCACCTGAAGTCCAAATCGAAGCCAACGTTACCTTGAAAGGTCAAACGAAGATTGGGGCGGAAACTGTTTTAACAAATGGAACTTATATCGTGGATAGCGCTATCGGAGCTGGAGCTGTGATTACGAATTCCATGATTGAGGAAAGTACAGTTGCAGATGGTGTGACAGTCGGTCCGTATGCTCATATTCGTCCAGGCTCAAGTCTTGATTCTCAAGTTCACATTGGAAACTTTGTTGAAGTAAAAGGATCTTCAATCGGTGAAAATACCAAGGCAGGTCATTT
>CAUUXT010000045.1:0-7490 GCA_963549015.1 uncultured Streptococcus sp. | reverse complement strand
CCATCTCAGCAGCCAGGGCGAGTTCTTCTGCCTCGCGTCCTGCAAATTCTTCTACATTTAAATGTGTGTGCGTATCAAAAATCATCTCTTCTAACCTCATTCTTCCATCTATTATACCAAAAATAGCATCCCTCGGCTTGGAAAAATATCCAAAAACCAGTCATTCTCCCTTGACTGCCCTTTTTCAAAGCAGTATAATAACACTTATTGAAATTTTCATCAAAGGAAAAGAAAATGTTTAGAAAATTAAAATATACCTTTATCGGTCGACCACTCAAGTCTCTCACAAACGGCGAAGGGGGATTACTTGGAAAAATGCAGGCACTTGCAATGTTATCCAGTGATGCCCTATCTTCTATTGCCTATGGACCCGAACAAGTCATTCTCGTTTTAGTTAGCCTCTCTCCTCTCGCCATTTGGTGGAGCCTCCCTATCGGTATTTTTGTCCTCTTACTGCTCGCTAGTTTGACCATTTCCTATCGTCAAATCATTCATGCCTATCCTCAAGGTGGTGGGGCTTATATGGTCACTCGGGAAAATCTCTCCCCTGAACTGGGCTTGATTGCTGGTGGTAGCCTCCTTGTTGACTATATGCTGACAGTAGCCGTATCCGTTGCGTCTGGAGCTGATGCTATTACTGCAGCCATCCCTGCCCTCCATCCCTACAATCTTCATATCTCTATTTTCCTAGTCTGCCTGCTCATGCTCTTGAATTTAAGAGGATTGAAAGAATCTGCCAGCTCTCTGATGATTCCCGTCTACCTCTTTATCTTCAGCACCGTCTTTCTCCTGCTTTATGGGTTCTTTCAACTATCTACAGGTTCCCTAAACTATCAGGCGACTTCAACCATTGGGCAAACTGTTCCAAGCCTTTCCATCGTTCTCCTATTGAGAGCCTTTACTAGCGGTTCTGCCTCTCTAACTGGGGTTGAGGCTATTTCAAATGCAGTCCCATTTTTCAAAACTCCAAAAGAAAAGAATGCTGCTCAGACCTTGACCATCATGTCACTCATTCTAGGTTTTCTTTTTGCAGGTATTACCTTCCTAAACTACTGGATGGGCATCACACCTCAACACGGAGAAACCATTCTCTCGCAAATGGCCAAGGGTATTCTTGGTGATTCATTCTTTGGTCATGCTAGCTACTATCTCTTCCAGTTCTCGACAGCCTTGATTCTAGCTGTAGCTGCAAATACTGGATTTTCAGCCTTCCCTATGCTGGCCTACAATATGGCAAAAAACAAGTACATGCCCCATCTCTTTATGGAAAAAGGGGATCGCCTTGGCTACTCCAATGGAATCTTAACTCTGGCTTTTGGGGCTATGATCCTTCTTCTCATTTTTAATGGCAATACTGAACGCTTGATTCCCCTTTATACTATCGGGGTCTTCGTTCCCTTTGCCCTATCTCAAACTGGAATGATTCGTCATTGGAAAAAGGAAAAAGGAGCAAACTTCTTAAAATCTGCCTTTGCTAATATCCTTGGAGCCATCATTTGTTATGCCATTGTCCTCATTTTACTCTTCTTCAGACTAGGTGATATCTGGCCTTTCTTCCCAATTATCTTGGTCTTGACCTTCCTCTTTTTGTCCATTCACAGTCATTATCAAAAAGTAGCAAAACAACTACGACTCTACGAAGGAATTGAAAAGCGCACTTATGACGGCAACCTTGTCCTTGTCCTAGTAGGAAATGTTACTCGAGTAAGTGTCGGAGCCATTAACTACGCTCAAAGTATCGGTGACGAAGTGTTGGCCATGCACATTTCTACTAAAGAAACGGCCGAAAAAGACCAAGAAATTCTTCAGGAATTTGCCGATTACTTCCCAAATATCACTCTGAAGAATATCAACACAAGCTACCGCGACATCATCACCCCTAGCGTCAAGTATGTCAAACGAATCGCCCAAGAAGCTAAGCAAAAAAACTACACCGTTACAGTCCTTGTCCCACAGTTCATCCCTAACAAGCCTTGGCAAAATATCCTGCACAATCAAATGAGCCTCAAACTAAAATACGCTCTCAGATGGCATGAAGACGTCGTTGTCGCTAGCTACTCTTATCACTTAAAAGAATAAACAAAAGCTCAAAATCATTTGTTTTTGATTTTGAGCTTTTTTATCTGAACTTCTCAAATTTTCTCATAGATCAGAGACTTATTCCATGATACAAAACTCATACGGAAATGTATGAATCCTTCACTATCTATACTTGTTGAGCAAAACAAAAGCCAGTAGACTCGAGTTCCTACTGGCTTCTTTGCTGAATTTGTTTGGATTATGCAGCCAAAACTTTGCGTCCTTTACGACGACGAGCTGCCAATACGCGACGACCGTTTTTAGTTGACATACGGTTACGGAATCCGTGTTTGCGCGCACGACGAATTTTACTTGGTTGATAAGTACGTTTCACGATGAATACCTCCTCATAGATTTTGTATTCGTTTAGCCGGCTATAAAGTGATCAGTTACTAAACATACTTTACTATTCTATCTGATTCTGATACTTTTGTCAATAGCTCTAGGCAAATGTTTCCAGCTTTTTCTAATGTAAGCCCTATCTACGATACTGTTTCAAGAAACGAGTCATCTTTTCTTGGATTTGTGCTAACTCATCTACACGAGGGAGGTAAACAATACGGAAATGGTCTGGTTCTTGCCAGTTAAAACCGCGACCATGAACCAAGAGAACCTTTTCCTGCTTCAAGAAATCAAGAACGAACTGTTCATCATCATCGATGCGATACATATTGCGGTCAATTTTAGGGAAGATATAAAGTCCCGCCTTCGGCTTGACCGCAGACAAACCTGGGATATCTTGGATGGCATTGTAAATGAAGTTTCTTTGCTCGTAGATCCGTCCACCAGGAAGGAGCAATTCGTCCACTGACTGGTGCCCACCTAGCGAGGTTTGTACGACTTGCTGGGCCAAAACGTTAGAGCAAAGGCGCATGTTGGACAGCATATTGAGACCTTCAATATAGCCCTTGACATGTGTCTTAGGTCCAGATAAGACCATCCATCCTATACGGAAACCAGCGATACGGTGAGATTTTGAAAGACCATTCATGCTAACACAGAAGACATCTGGAGCCAGACTAGCTACTGAGACATGCTCATGACCATCCATGACCATACGGTCGTAAATTTCATCCGCAAAGATAATCAAGTCGTTTTGACGGGCAATCTCAATAATATCCAACAAGAGTTCCTTGGGATAAAGGGCTCCTGTCGGATTATTTGGATTGATGAGAATAATAGCCTTGGTGTTTGAAGTGATTTTTGACTTGATATCGTCAATATCAGGGTACCATTCTGCAGCCTCATCACAGATATAGTGAACGGCATTTCCTCCAGCTAGGCTGACAGCCGCTGTCCAGAGAGGATAGTCTGGCATAGGCACCAAGACCTCATCTCCATTGTCCAAAAGCCCTTGCATGGACATGACAATCAACTCACTGACACCATTTCCAAGGTAAATATCATCAATATCCACATTTGGAAATTTCTTCAGTTGGCAATACTGCATGATAGCCTTACGAGCTGAGAAAATCCCTTTAGAATCAGAGTAACCTTCACTATCACGCGCATTCATAATCAAGTCATGAATGACCTCATCTGGCGCTGTAAAACCAAATTCGGCTGGATTCCCTGTGTTCAGGCGCAAAATCTTTTCTCCGTTTGCTCGCATACGCATGGCTTCTTCCAAAACAGGACCACGGATATCATAAGCAACATGCTCTAGCTTGCTAGACTTGTTAAATTCTTTCATCTTTTTTCCTCAATTCATCGAGATAGTAACATTATACCACTAGAAAGTCGCTGCGACAAGCTTCCATAAACAAGGAAACAAAAGAAAAAACATTGACAAAGAGAATCCTCACTAATTCTCTTTTCTTTTATTTCTATATACGCACTAAGTCTATGACCAACAATATGGTTTAAAATATGATTTTTACTTTACTTCCTTAGTGAAAAGGGTTACAATAAAAGTAAGAAAATTTCAGGAGGTTTCATTATGGCACAACGTTACCAAAATGTTATGGTCGCAATTGATGGTTCTAAAGAAGCGGACTTGGCTTTCGTCAAAGGTGTTTACACTGCTCTACGCAATGAATCCAAGCTCACCATTGTCCATGTTATTGACACACGCGCTCTTCAAAGCGTATCTACCTTTGATGCTGAAGTTTACGAAGAACTCCAAGCCGATGCTGAAAGTATGATGAAAGAGTATGAAAAGCGTGCAAAAGATGCTGGTTTAACTGATATCCACATCGTCATCGAAATGGGAAATCCCAAAACTCTCCTCGCTCGGACGATTCCGGATGCAGAAAATGTTGACTTGATTTTAGTTGGTGCTACAGGTCTCAATGCCTTTGAACGCCTCTTAGTCGGTTCTTCATCTGAATATATTCTCCGCCATGCAAAAGTCGATTTGCTGGTCGTGAGGGAAAGTGAAAAAACATTGTAAATAGTAAGAAAAGGAGCCTGAGGCTCCTTTTTGTTACTTATTATTTCTATTTCTTTCTTTATGTCGCTCATAAGCCTTGAGCTGACGTTGTAGCTCCTGTTTAATGGCAGGTTCTGGAGCATATTTTTCTTCCCAATCGTCTGGTTTTAAAATTTTGTGCGTAACCGGGTCAAAATGAGCTTTTCCATCAGGGAAGACCTTTCCCATATTTGCTTCATGAACAATATCAAAAATGCGTTCTGGATCCACTCCCATCAAAACAAAACTACCGTATGTAAAATACAGTGTGTCGATCAAAGCATCCACTTGACCGACCAGATTTTGCTTAGCAGGCGTCTTTTTTGCCACTTTCTCTGCTGCCTTATCAAGTGCCTCATGCATGCTTGCAAGGGAGTTTTGGAATTCTTCCTCCGAAGAACTTGCCGCACGGACAAACTCTACTAATTCTTCAATTTTAAAGTCTGCGCGGTGGGTTGCACCTTCAGCATCCCATGCCTGTGGCTCTTCTTGAGTTCGTTCATCCATCATGTGGTGGAAGGTCTTGACTTTATTAAAGTGGTAGTCCCGACTGACAAACACTTTTTCTGAAGCTAAAACGCCAAAGTGCTCAAGCGCCTTGTGGATGCCATCTTGTTGATTGCTTGCTGTAATGTGTTTAGCAACCTCTTTGGCACTGCTACTGCCATTTCCCATAGCGACTGACATACCGACACCCGCCAACATTTCCAGGTCGTTATCTGAATCACCGAAGGCCATGACTTGATTGAGATCAAAGCCATATTCTTTTCCTACTCGGCGAATGCCTTCTAGTTTGGAGTTTCCTTGGTTGATGATATCTGCTGCAAAAGGATTGCTTCGAGTTAATTTCAAATCTTCAAAATCAGCTGCTGCCTTCTCAGATTCCTCTGGCGTCATCAACATCAAAACTTGATAAATGGGTTGATTAATCAAGTTAAGCAAGTCGTCTTCCTTTTGAGGAACTGCCTTGCTGACCATTCGATTAAAAGAACGGCTAACAGTTCTTGTCAGCACAGTCGGAATAAAACGACTAACCAGTTGAGAAAAGGAGCCGAGACCAAATGACATAATCTTCGAACCAACAACGGCGTGCTCGGTTCCAAGAGCGATTTCTTTACGCTCCTTTTTAGCATAAGCAATCAGTTGACGCAGGCTTGACTTAGCAATCGGACTTGCAAAGAGTACCTTTTCTTTATTAAAAACATATTGGCCATTGTAGGTCACCGCAAAGTCTAAGTCCAAGTCTTCCATCAATTCCTTGACAAAAAACGGCCCTCGTCCTGTCGCTACTCCAACAAGCACTCCTTGCTCTTTGACAATCTTAATCGCGTCCTTAGTGGATTTCAAAACACTCTTGCGATCGTTGACTAACGTTCCATCGATATCAAAAAAAACAGCCTTGACTTCCATCCTATCCCATTCTCCCCTTTTGTGTTACAATGATTATACCACATTTCAGAAAGAGTGACTAAATCATGCCTAAGAAAATCCTTGTTTTACATACAGGTGGGACTATTTCCATGCAAGCAGACGCCACTGGTGCCGTTGTAACTAGTCAGGACAATCCCATGAACCATGTTTCCAATCCGCTTGAAGGGATTGAGGTTCATGCCCTAGACTTTTTTAATCTGCCAAGTCCCCATATCAAACCCAAGCATATGCTTGCACTCTATCATAAAATCAAAGAGGAAGCTGATAACTACGATGGAGTTGTCATCACACATGGTACAGATACCTTAGAAGAAACAGCTTACTTCCTTGATACCATGAAAATTCCGCCCATCCCCATCGTTCTAACAGGGGCCATGCGTAGTTCAAACGAACTTGGTAGCGACGGTGTATATAACTATCTGAGCGCTTTGCGAGTTGCCAGCGATGACAAAGCAGCCGACAAGGGTGTACTGGTCGTCATGAACGACGAGATCCACGCAGCCAAGTATGTTACCAAAACTCATACGACCAACGTCAGCACCTTTCAAACCCCAACACATGGACCACTTGGTCTTATCATGAAGCAAGAAATCCTCTACTTCAAAACGGCTGAACCTCGTGTCCGGTTTGATCTTGAGCATATTCAAGGTCTGGTTCCCATCATCTCAGCCTATGCTGGTATGACAGACGAGCTGATTGATATGTTAGACTTAGAACAGCTGGATGGCTTAGTTATTCAGGCCTTCGGAGCAGGCAATATTCCCAAAGAAACAGCTCAAAAGCTGGAAAATCTCCTGCAAAAAGGAATTCCAGTCGCCCTGGTCTCACGATGCTTTAATGGTATTGCTGAACCTGTCTACGCCTACCAAGGTGGAGGGGTACAGTTGCAACGAGCTGGTGTTTTCTTTGTCAAAGAACTCAACGCTCAAAAAGCGCGCCTCAAATTATTAATTGCCCTTAATGCTGGACTAAAAGGACAAGCCTTAAAAGACTATATGGAAGGCTAATCCTCTTCTCTAGAACGCAAAATCAGGAAATCTTCACGATTCCCTGATTTTTTCTATTTACGTTTTCGTGTAGAGCGACGTTCTGTCAAACCATGAGGTAGGAGAACTTCACGTTCTTCCAACTCTTCCTTATGCATAATCTTAGTCAACATACGCATGCTGATAGCACCTAAGTCATAAAGAGGTTGGGCAATAGTCGTCAAGTTTGGACGAGTGAATCGTGCAATCTGAGAGTCATCTGTCGTGATGATTTCAAACTCTTCTGGCACAGATACACCATGGTCAGCCAAACCATTCAGCACACCCGCTGCCAATTCATCACCTGTTACAACTGCGGCTGTAGCTTGTGATGAAATCAAGCGTTCTGCCAAGACATAGCCATCGTCATAGTTGTATTTTGATTCAAAGACCAAACCCTCGCTATAAGAATGTCCAGCTTTTTTCAAGGCTTCCTTGTAACCGATCAAACGAACCTTGCCATTGATATCATCGACGAGTGGTCCACTCACAAAAGCAATTTTCTCATTTTCTTTTAGAAGATAGCTCACAGCATCAATCGTTGC
>CAUUXT010000044.1:0-7695 GCA_963549015.1 uncultured Streptococcus sp. | reverse complement strand
AAGCCGTTTTCAGCAACTGCTTTTGCATAGCATTTCAAAACACCGTTTTGACCATTCAGATATCGGGACTTTATAATCTTTGCTGTTTCCTGATAGATTTCAGTCTGACTAGGAGTCTTGAGCCGCTTAAAATTCCCCCACATGGAGTATGCTCCACGCTTATAGTCAATAGCCTCAGCCTTCCAAGCTTCTAAAATGTCATTAAAAGCAACCTTCATACAGGCAAAACCAGCTGGATCATGCAAATAGAGATACTGACCATCAAGAGCATACACGGTTACAATGTGATCCACACCAGAAAGGATTGTGTGATTTGGATTGTAGGTCAGATGCCCCATATCAAGAGGCCCCAGTACGACAGGTCCATTGGACAGAAAGGTTTCCAACTTTCTTCTAATCTCTTCCAAATCTACTTCCACTCCATCTTTTAGATAGAAGTCCTCATAGTCAAACCCAAGTATTTTTAAGGAATGAGAGATGGAAAGATCTGGCATTCCATTATCAAAAAATACTAGAGGGTGCTGGTCATCTTCCTTTACGATACTAGCCCCATTTCCCATCACCATGATTGCCTCTAGAAAGTCTGCTTTAAAGTCATAGCCATAGCCATCCAGTGCCATTATCAATGAATAGCTATAGCAAAGTGACACATCTCCAAAATACATCTGCATATTCCTGCCTCCTTATCTTCTATGGGACTATTATACCGAGAAAACTATTCGCATGCCCCATAAAATCCAAACAAAAAATATGGTCTGTTTGTTTACAGACATGAATGTCAACAATTAAAAACTCTGTAAAAGATATCTTCTACAGAGTTCGATTTGCATCTTTATAAAAAGTCAGAAAATGTTCTAGTTTTTAATCACTGGTATCCATAGTTCCATTTGATAGTCTGGTGACGACATGTCACCTTCGGTATAGACTTCGAAGTCTGGTGAGCCTGAGTGGCGATAGCCAGTTTCTGGGAAAAAGACCTCCAAGACATATTTCCAAGCATTGTGAATGCTAGCAGGTATAGGGCCTTTGACTGGTACGATAGCATATTCAGCAGCTGGGACATCTTTGATGGACAGACCTAGTTCTTCTGCTTTAGTTTTATCCGTCACATCATAAGCAGCCATATAGTTGATGATTTCGCCTTCTTTGACATCCGAGCAGACGCCAAAGGATTGGCCACTGCCTAGACTCTCTAGGCTTTCCAAGCTGTGATTGTTATAGAGATTCTCCCATGCAGACGGACACTGGCTATTGTCAATTGCTTCCAATAGGACGCCTGCTACGGTAAAAGAAGGTTTCTTTTGAATCTTGATATCCATGTTCTTTCCTCCTGTAATCTTTAAGGATAATTGAAGTTTAGGAAAGACCCGATAAGGTTTTCCATTTCGAACTTCTGAGGGTGTTGCCCCATGGAATTTCTTGAAGGCTGCGCTGAAGGCATCCGCAGACTCATAGCCGTATTTCATCGCTATGTCAATGACTTTCTCAGAGCCTTCCCGCAAGTCCGTCACAGCTTCTGACAGCCTGCGATTGCGCAAGTATTCTGCTAAAGTCATATCTGCTAGGATGGAAAAAAGCCTGCTAAAGAGAGCATAAGAATAGCCTGATAGCTGCTGGAATTTCTGCAAATCCACTTCTGCGTCCAACTTACTTTCCAGATATTCCATGGTTCGATTGAATTGATGCATCATATTCTTTTTCACCTCACAAAAGATACTAAGACCGTTAAAAGCAAAGTGAAAATTGGAAAATTGACGGAGGGGCTCCTGCTCCGAAAAAATTTCATCTTTTTCACACAGCTTTTAGGCCGTGTTCAATTCTAACTATAGTCTAACAGATATAAGATACTTCCGCCCCAGAATTTTTGTACAAGATTTAAAGGTGTAAAATCTATAACTTATCTTTTAATTTCTCAACAAAGAGATAGGCTGCTGGGCAGGTCAAGGTATTCTTAATCGTCAAATGGTTGATTTGATGGATCTTTTTCCGATCTGTATGGGGGAATTCACGACAGGCCTTGGGACGAACGTCGTAGATTGAGCAGAGATTATCTCCTCCTAGAAAGGGGCAAGGCATGGATTTGAAAACTTTATCACCATCTTCATCCACCTGAAGGAATTCCGCTTCAAAAGCCGGTAATTTCATCTTAAAGTACTTAGCGATACGGGTGATATCTGCTTCTTTAAAGTCGGGCCCCAAAGTCTTGCAACAGTTAGCACAGGCAGTACAATCAATCTCAGCAAAGACTTCTTGGTGAATCTGCTGCGCAATCTTATCTAAGTTTTTAGGAGGTTTTTTCTTTAGATTAGCTAACACTTTGCGGTGCTCCTTCTGCTTTTGCAGTGCTAGTTGGTGGTAATACTCAATATCAATCTCTTTAGACATAATTTATTCCTAATACAAGTGTTTTTGTCTATTATACCATAAACTCTGCCCCCTTTTTGCTCCCTGAACAGAAAAAAAGCCCTTCGGAAAAAATCCGAGGGGCTTCAAACCTTGTTCACTGAACTAGATTATTTTTTCAAGTTGTAGAATGATTTCAATCCACGGTATTCAGCTACTTCACCAAGTTGGTCTTCGATACGAAGCAATTGGTTGTATTTAGCGATACGGTCTGTACGTGAAAGTGAACCAGTCTTGATTTGTCCTGCGTTAGTTGCAACTGCGATGTCAGCGATTGTTGAATCTTCAGTTTCACCTGAACGGTGTGATACAACGGCAGTGTAACCAGCTTCTTTCGCCATTTCGATAGCATCGAATGTTTCAGTAAGTGTACCGATTTGGTTAACTTTAATAAGGATTGAGTTAGCAGCACCTTCTGCAATACCTTTTTCAAGGTAAGAAGTGTTTGTTACGAAGAAGTCGTCACCAACCAATTGAACTTTACCACCAAGACGTTCAGTAAGAGCTTTCCAACCGTCCCAGTCGTTTTCGTCCATACCATCTTCGATAATGATGATTGGGTATTTGTTTACCAATTCTTCAAGGTAGTCGATTTGTTCTGCAGCAGTACGTACAGCAGCTCCTTCACCTTCGAATTTAGTGTAGTCGTAAACTTTACGTTCTTTATCGTAGAATTCTGATGAAGCACAGTCAAATCCGATAAATACGTCTTTACCAGGAACATAACCAGCAGCTTCGATCGCAGCAAGGATAGTTTCAACACCGTCTTCAGTTCCTTCGAAACGAGGAGCGAATCCACCTTCGTCACCTACGGCTGTTTCAAGACCACGAGATTTAAGAATTTTCTTAAGAGCGTGGAAGATTTCAGCACCCCAACGAAGAGCTTCTTTGAATGATGGTGCACCAGCAGGTACGATCATGAATTCTTGGAAAGCGATTGGAGCGTCTGAGTGAGAACCACCGTTGATGATGTTCATCATTGGAGTTGGAAGAACTTTAGTGTTGAATCCGCCAAGGTAGCTATAAAGTGGGATTTCAAGGTAATCAGCAGCAGCACGTGCCACAGCAATAGATACACCAAGGATTGCGTTTGCACCCAATTTACCTTTATTTGGAGTACCATCAAGTGCAATCATTGCACGGTCAATAGCTTGTTGATCGCGAACGTCATAACCAATAACTGCTTCAGCAATAATATTGTTTACGTTGTCAACAGCTTTTTGTGTACCAAGACCACCGTAACGAGATTTGTCACCGTCGCGAAGTTCAACTGCTTCGTGTTCACCAGTAGAAGCTCCTGATGGAACCATACCACGTCCGAAAGCACCTGATTCAGTATAAACTTCTACTTCAAGTGTTGGGTTACCGCGTGAGTCTAGGACTTCGCGAGCGTAAACATCAGTAATAATTGACATTTTTTACTCTCCTTTGAGTTAAATTTTTTACACCTCTATGATACCTTAAAAATAAGCGTTTTTCAAGAAAAAACGTTATCTTTGTGCAAATTTTCCTTAACTTTATAAAGTAATCGCTTTCTTTTGTCTGTTTTCTTGCGATTTTTGTGATATACTGTTTTTATGACAGATTTATCAAAACAACTACTAGAAAAAGCTCATGGTGGGCCGAAAATAAACCCTGACGAACAGCGCCGCTATCTCGGCACTTTCGAGGAAAGAGTTCTTGGCTACGCGGATATCAGTACTGCCAATAGTTCTGAATTAGAACATGGATTTTTCTCTATTTTAGAGGGTTTTCAAGAAAAGGTAGAGGAACTTTTTGTGAAAATCTCACCAAATATCGAGTTTGACAAACAGGTCTTTTACTTAAAACAAGCAAAAGAAAGTAACTGTCAGGCGACTATTGTTTCAGACGATCATATCACTTCTCCTTTTGGTCTTGTCATTCACACAAACGAACCTGTTCAAGTAGACGAAAAGGACCTTAGACTTGCATTCTCAAGCCTCTGGGAAGAGAAAAAGGCAGAGCCACCTAAAAAATCCATCTGGAAAAAATGGTTTGGTTAATGATTTCTCATATTTAATAAACGACCAATATTAGTAGCTGTGTGCTCCAAATAGAGACTTGCGTTTTTCAGACTCTCTTCCAAAGTTTCACTTTTCTCTAAAATGGAAAAGGCTGCTTGTATATTTTCGAATGGTAGGGGAGGCAAATCGTCAGCATGACTACCACAAATAGCAATAACAGGAACTCCGCTAGGGGTTCTTTTTGCTACACCGATAGGAGCTTTTCCAACAAAGCTTTGACTGTCCAGTCTACCTTCTCCAACGATAACCAAGTCGGCCCCTGCAACTTTCTTGTCAAAGTCAATCAAATCTAAGCAAGTGTCAATCCCAGATACGATAGTGGCCTCAGCAAAGGCACAGAGTCCAGCAGCAATCCCACCGCCGGCTCCTGCTCCTTTAAGAGATAGGGTTGAAGGCGAGAATTTTTCATAGAACCGCTGCATAGCCAGATCTACTATCTCAAATAAAGCAGGATCCAAGCCCTTTTGTTTTCCAAATGTATAGGTTGCCCCTTGATGACCACATAGAGGGCTTATGACATCCGCTAAAATGCGAATTTTCACATCTTCAGGAATTCTATACAACTCGCTATCTGAAACTGACTTGAACTCAAGCAAAGTCTGACCGCAAGCAGGCAATTCTTTTCCCTTCTTGTCATAAAAACGATAACCTAAACCAGCAACAATGCCTATCCCACCGTCATTACTAGCCGTACCGCCAACGCCGACATAGATATCTTTCATTCCTTGATCAACGAGATGGCGAATCAACTCTCCGATACCTCGAGTTTGGATGTGAAGAGGGTTTCGTTTCTCCTGCGGAATCTTTCCTAAACCAACCAAGTCAGCAACTTCGAAGAGCGCTATTTGATCTTTTTGAAAGTAGCGCATTGATTCTTTTAGCCCAAAAGGCCCCGTCACCTCTTGCCATTTTTCTTCGAGTTCAAGAGAATGTCGAATAGCATCCACAGTTCCTTCGCCTCCATCACCAACTGGGCATAGAGAACAAACTATACCAGGAATTGCTTTCTCGAAACCTCTTTTTATAGCTTTGGCAACATCTTCAGCTGTCAAACTTTCTTTAAAAGAATCGGGTGCAATTACAATTTTCATAGTTTCCTCTCATTCTAAGAAATCAATCAAAGGTAGAACTTCCAAAAAATCCCTCGTATCTGTATGACAAGCTATCTCTGTTTTTACGATCTCTTTGGCACAAAATGCAATGCCACGTCCTGCTGACTTTAACATCAAGAGGTCATTGGCACCATCACCGATGGCAATCGTCCTTTCTTTGGAAAGTTTCAGTTCTTTTTTCCATTCCTCAAGAGTAGCTTGTTTTACTTGACCTGTCACAATTTCACCAACTAATTTTCCTGTTAAAAAACCGTCTTTGACTTCTAACTGGTTGGCGGAGAAATAGGAAATACCAAGGGATTTTGCTAATCTCTCAACTATTGGTTCAAATCCACCAGACACTAGACCGACTAGAATGCCCTTCTTTTGAAGTATGGAGATAAATTCTTGAGCATTCTTGGACAGATGGATGGATTTGAAGACAGTATCAAAGACCGAAATCGGAAGACCTTTTAACAAAGCCACTCTCGCTCGTAAGCTTGTTTCAAAGTCCAGTTCACCTCGCATTGCCTGTCTTGTAATCTGCGAAATTTCTTCTTCGCAACCTGCTTCTCTTCCTAAAAGATCAATCACTTCCTCTGCTATCAAGGTGCCATCAACATCCATAACACAAAGTCCCTTTGCTTGAGTCATCACTTCTCCTCTTTTCTAAACAGCCCAAAAATCGTATGAAAGAATCATACGATTTTATCTATTAGTTGACTAAACTATGGTACAAGTCCAGGTAAGATTTGCAGGCTGTATCCCATGAGAAATCGCATTCCATAGCTTGTTTTTGTAGATTTTTCCAAACGTCCGGCTGGTACTTATAAACATCCAAGGCTGTTTGGAAACTCCAGTTAAGCCAGTATGGTGTTAAATTATCAAAGCTAAATCCAGTACCAGTTCCTTCGATCGGATTGAAGGATTGAACTGTATCACGCAAGCCACCCACTTCATGAACTAAGGGTAGAGTTCCGTAGCGTATCGCCATCATTTGAGACAAACCACATGGTTCAAAACGACTTGGCATGAGGAAGAGATCACAAGCTGCGTAGATTTCTTGAGCGAGCTTGACGTCAAAAGTGATATTTGCTGATAGCTTGTCAGGATAGACTTGAGCAAACCAAGAGAAGGAATGTTCAAAAGCTGGGTCACCTGTTCCTAAAAGGACTATTTGAACGTCCTCTTGCAAGAAACGATGCAAGCTTTCAACGACAACATCAAAGCCTTTTTGGCGTGTCAAACGAGAGACAATCCCAACTAGAGGAACATCTGCTCGCACTGGTAACCCAACTCTCTCTTGTAATTTTGCTTTATTTTGAGCTTTTCCAGACAAATCTTCCTTATCAAAATGATAATCTAAAAGTGGGTCTGTTTGAGGATTATAAAGATCTGCGTCAATACCATTGACAATACCTGAAACCTTACCTGACTCCATGCGAAGAATCTGGTCTAAACCGCAACCAAACTGACTGGTCATAATCTCGTGCGCATAACTAGGAGAAACAGTTGAGACACGATCCGCGTAGAGAATCCCTGCTTTCATCCAGTTGAGACAATCATTCCAGCGAAGAGTGCCATCAGCATAGCGTTCAAACCCAACACCGAACAAATCCCACAACATTCCTTCAGAAAATTGACCTTGAAATTCCAAATTATGAATAGTTAAAACTGTTCTGATTCCTTGATATGCCTGAATCCAATGGTACTTTTCTTTTAACAAGAAGGGAATCATGGCTGTGTGGTAATCATGAACATGGAGAAGGTCAGGAATAAAGCCGATGCGTTCCATGGCTTCAAGAGCAGCCAGTTGGAAAAAGGCAAAGCGTTCACCATCGTCAAAATCACCGTACACATGACCACGGAAGAAATAATATTGATTATCAATGAAGTAGAAGGTAACCCCATTCAAGACCGTTTTCTTAATACCACAATACTGTCTACGCCATCCTACACTAACTTCAAAGTGGAGAACATCCTCTATCTGGTCGCCAAACTTAGCTTCTACCATATCATAATAAGGTAAGAAAACTGCAACTTCGTGCCCTGCCTTTACAAGTGATTTAGGAAGGGCACCAATGACATCGCCCAAACCACCTGTTTTTGAAAAGGGTGCTCCTTCTGCCGCTACAAATAAAATTTTCATGAGTAAA
>CAUUXT010000043.1:0-7773 GCA_963549015.1 uncultured Streptococcus sp. | reverse complement strand
GAGAAGAAGGAGAGCTGAGCAAGCGCGATTGTTACCGCTTTGACTTGGATTCCCTTCTACAAGCTGAAAATCTTCGCAGAGCTCAAGGAAAAGAAGTCAACCCACAAGCCATCACAGAAACTTACCAGAGTTTGACCATTCATGATAAGAAAGAAATCCAGATTAACGGAGGAGTTCTGATTAAGGAATATGGTTACCAGCCAGGACCAGACTTGGGAGAGATTTTAACGGAGATTGAGTTTGCCATTGTCGATGGAGAGTTGGAAAATGATCGTCAAGCAATCCATGCTTACCTGAGGGAGAAAAAATGAGTGATTTTATCGTTGAAAAACTAAGCAAATCCGTTGGTGACAAGACCGTTTTTAAGGATATTTCCTTTATTATCCATGATTTGGATAGAATTGGTCTGATTGGTGTTAATGGAACGGGTAAGACAACCCTTTTGGACGTTCTTTCTGGAGTTTCAGGTTTTGATGGGGATGTCAGTCCCTTTTCGGCAAAGAATGACTATAAGATTGGCTACTTGACCCAGGATCCAGATTTTGATGATAGCAAGACGGTCTTGGATACGGTTCTTTCCAGCGACCTCAAGGAAACTCAGCTCATTCGTGAGTATGAGTTGATCATGCTCAACTACAGTGAGGACAAGCAGGATCGTTTGGAACGGGTCATGGCAGAGATGGACTCTCTCCAAGCTTGGGAAATTGAAAGCCAGGTCAAGACGGTTCTTAGCAAGCTAGGTATTCAGGACTTGTCGATTCCAGTTGGTGAATTGTCAGGTGGTTTGAGAAGACGGGTTCAGTTGGCGCAAGTTCTCCTCGGAAACCACGACCTCTTGCTTCTGGACGAGCCGACCAACCACCTGGACATTGCGACCATTGAGTGGCTGACTCTTTTTTTGAAAAATTCCAAGAAGACCGTTCTCTTTATCACCCATGATCGTTATTTCCTAGATGCACTATCAACGCGGATTTTCGAGTTGGACCGAGCAGGCTTGACCGAGTATCAGGGAAATTACCAGGACTATGTCCGCCTAAAGGCAGAACAAGATGAGCGTGACGCGGCACTTTTCCACAAAAAGGAACAACTCTATAAGCAAGAATTAGCCTGGATGCGCAGACAACCGCAGGCACGTGCGACCAAGCAACAAGCTCGTATCAATCGTTTCCACGACTTGAAAAAAGAAGTTTCAGGCGGTGTTGCTGAAACAGACTTGACCATGAACTTTGAAACTAGCCGTATTGGTAAGAAGGTCATCGAGTTTAAAGATGTTTCCTTTGCTTATGAGAATAAGCCGATATTACAAAATTTTAATCTCTTGGTGCAAGCCAAAGACCGTATCGGAATCGTTGGGGACAACGGTGTGGGGAAATCAACCCTACTCAACCTGATTGCAGGAAGTCTTGAGCCAACTGAAGGACAAGTTGTGAGAGGGGAAACTATTCGCATCGCCTATTTCTCTCAGCAAATTGAGGGCTTGGATGAGAGCAAACGGGTTATCAATTACCTGCAGGAAGTGGCAGAGGAGGTCAAGACCAGTGGTGGTTCTACGACTTCCATCGCTGAGTTGCTGGAGCAGTTCCTTTTCCCACGTTCAACCCATGGAACCTTAATTGAGAAATTGTCTGGTGGAGAGAAAAAACGCCTTTATCTCCTCAAACTACTCCTTGAAAAACCAAATGTTCTTCTTTTGGACGAGCCGACCAATGATTTGGATATTGCGACTTTGACAGTCTTGGAGAATTTCTTGCAGAGCTTTGCAGGACCTGTCTTGACAGTTAGCCACGACCGTTATTTCCTGGATAAGGTAGCGACCAAGATTCTCGCTTTTGAGGATGGCAAGATTCGTCCTTTCTTTGGTCATTACACAGACTATCTTGATGAAAAAGCCTTTGAAACTGATATGGCCAATCAAGTTCAAAAGGCTGAAAAGGAGAAAGTGGTCAAGGTCCGTGAATACAATAAACGCATGACCTACCAAGAAAAGCAAGAGTGGGCAAGCATTGAAGGGGATATTGAAGCCTTGGAAAATCGTATCGCTGCTATTGAAGAAGAGATGCAGGCAAATGGCTCTGACTTTGGCAAATTAGCGACCCTTCAGAAAGAACTAGACGAGAAAAACGAAGAACTCCTTGAAAAATACGAACGCTATGAATACCTAAGTGACTTTGATAGTTAGGTGAATAGAAAAATCCTGTCATTACGACAGGATTTTTCTATTCTTCTTTTTTGGTCTCTTGATGAAAGATATTTTGCCAAGTCTCATGGCGACGCCAGATACTGGTATGGACGATTCCGTCCATCTCATAGCATATGAGCTTGGTTTTCTGACTAATGGAGGTAATCTGAATGTCCTTAATCGCAGCTTTAAGTTCTTTTTCAGCCTTATAAGCCTCTTTATCCATCTGTTCTCCATCTTGACGGATATAGATAAAGTCCTCAGCAAGGAGTTCTTCTAGTTGGTTTCCTTGGTCAATCAATTGCTCGCGCATGAGTAGTTTTTTGTAGACATTGTCTAAAATTTCGTCTTCAGGTATAGGAGCAGGTTCGATATGGACATCGGTGTCAAATACTCCAAAACGCTCTTCTAGCATGGATTCGACCTGGTCTGCAATTTCGTGACTTTCATAGACTGATAAATCAGGATTCATCTCCAGCGTGATATCAAGGTAGATATTGCTACCATAGGTACGCCCTCTTTGGGACTTGACCTTACTAATCTTTGGAATTTCCATTATGGCCTTTTGGTAGTCTTCTAGTAGCCGGTCATCAAAACCATCTGAAAGACTGAAGGACGATTCATAAAGATATCATAGGCTGTCTTTAAGATAAAGAAAGTGATGATGATAGCGACTAATTTATCCACAATCGGATAATTAAAACTGCTGGCTAGGATAGCAATGGAAGTACCAAGCGAGGTGACTGCATCGGAAAGATTATCTTTAGCTGCTGCCTTTAGAGCTTTGGATTTGGATTTCTTACTGAGGCGTGTGTTATAGAGATAAACGACAAACATAACCGCTGCAGAAATGATTCCTAGAAATGCTCCCAGAGGATCGATAATCGTTTGTTCCCGACTGAGGATTTTCTGAATGGTATCCCGAAGCACATCAAAGCCAACGTAGAACATGATGATGGAAGTAATCAAACTAGCTAAATCTTCAATCTTCCAGTGTCCAAAGCGGTGGTCACGGTCTGCAGGCTGGCGAGCCATCCGAATGCCAATCAGAAGAGCAACATTTCCGATAATATCGGATACGTTATTGAAACCATCCGCTACCAAACTGGATGAATGAAGTAGATGACCAGTTGCTAATTTTGCCGCAGACAAGAATAAGTAGGTCGAGATACTGATAATGGCACCACGCTCAGCTAACTTGAGATTTGAGATTGATTGTTTCATCAAACTTCCTTTTCAGTATAAGTAATATTCTTTCATTATACTGGTTTTTGCGGGAAAATTCAAATTTAGTCCACCTTCACCGAATTTTAATGATTGAAAACTTTTCAAAATTTGGTATAATAGTACTACTCAAGGGAGTAGCTGGCAGAAACCTGTGATAGTGTCGTCATTCCGAATTGTGTACTGCAAAGTATACCTTCCGGCCCTATCTTAAACAGCGAGACTTGTTATGATTAACAAGTCTCTTTTTGTTTGTCATAAAACAAAAAGAGAACTTGTTTTGCACACAATGTCAAGGAGGAGACGCATGTCAAAAGAACAAAAACGCCAAGCGTTTTATACTCAAAGTCCTGAAGAGGTCTTGAAGTCAGTTGAAGCAACTGAGCAAGGCCTTTCGTCAAGCGAAGCGCAAAAACGCCACGCTGAATATGGACGCAATGAACTGGAAGAGGGTGAGAAAAAATCTCTCTTGGTTAAATTCATTGAACAGTTTAAGGATTTGATGATTATCATCCTAATTGCTGCAGCTATCTTATCAGTCATAACATCTGGTGGTGAAGATATCGCAGATGCCATCATTATCCTAGCCGTGGTTATCATCAACGCTGCCTTTGGTGTTTACCAAGAAGGAAAAGCAGAAGAAGCCATCGAGGCCCTCAAGTCTATGTCCAGTCCAGCTGCTCGCGTTATTCGTGATGGGCACATGGCAGAGATTGATTCCAAAGAATTGGTGCCAGGAGATATCGTTGCCCTTGAAGCTGGTGATGTGGTACCAGCAGACCTACGTTTGCTAGAAGCCAACTCTCTTAAAATCGAAGAAGCAGCTTTGACAGGTGAGTCTGTTCCAGTTGAAAAAGACTTGACAGTCGAGCTCGCTGCAGATGCTGGTATCGGTGACCGTGTCAATATGGCCTTCCAAAACTCAAACGTGACTTATGGTCGTGGTCTTGGTGTTGTTGTCAATACGGGTATGTATACTGAAGTAGGTCATATCGCTGGCATGCTCCAAGATGCTGATGAGACGGATACACCTCTTAAACAAAACTTGAACAACCTTTCTAAGGTCTTGACCTATGCAATTTTGGTCATTGCCCTTGTTACTTTTGTAGTTGGAGTCTTCATCCAAGGTAAAGATCCACTTGGTGAGTTGATGACCTCTGTTGCGCTTGCCGTTGCAGCCATCCCAGAAGGACTCCCTGCTATCGTGACTATCGTTCTTGCCCTTGGTACTCAAGTTTTGGCAAAACGAAACTCTATCGTTCGTAAGTTGCCAGCAGTTGAAACGCTTGGTTCAACTGAGATCATCGCTTCTGATAAGACTGGTACGCTTACCATGAACAAGATGACAGTCGAGAAAGTCTTCTATGACGCAGTTCTACATGACTCAGCTGATGATATTGAACTTGGCTTGGATATGCCACTACTTCGTTCTGTTGTCTTGGCCAACGATACCAAGATTGATGCTGAAGGAAACCTGATCGGGGATCCAACGGAAACAGCCTTCATCCAGTATGCCTTGGACAAGGGCTATGATGTTAAAGGATTTTTAGAGAAATATCCTCGTGTAGCTGAATTGCCGTTTGACTCAGATCGTAAACTCATGTCGACAGTTCACCCATTGCCAGATGGCAAATTCCTCGTGGCAGTCAAAGGGGCTCCAGATCAACTCTTGAAACGTTGTGTTGCTCGTGACAAGGCTGGAGATGTTGCTCCGATCGATGAGAAAGTCACTGAATTAATCCATACAAACAACTCTGACATGGCTCACCAAGCCTTGCGTGTCCTTGCAGGTGCTTATAAGATTGTAGACAGCATTCCAGAAAACCTCATTTCTGAAGAGCTTGAAAACAACTTGATCTTTACTGGTTTGATTGGGATGATTGACCCTGAACGTGCCGAAGCAGCAGAAGCCGTTCGTGTGGCTAAAGAAGCGGGAATCCGTCCAATCATGATTACGGGTGACCACCAAGACACAGCAGAAGCAATTGCCAAACGTTTGGGAATCATCGATGAAAATGACTCAGAAGACCATGTCTTGACTGGTGCGGAACTTAACGAACTTTCTGATGAAGAATTTGAAAAAGTCGTTGGTCAATACTCTGTTTATGCGCGTGTATCTCCAGAACACAAGGTTCGTATCGTGAAGGCTTGGCAAAATCAAGGTAAGGTCGTTGCCATGACAGGTGATGGTGTTAATGATGCGCCAGCTCTGAAAACAGCTGATATCGGTATCGGTATGGGAATCACTGGTACAGAGGTTTCTAAGGGGGCATCTGACATGATTCTTGCGGATGATAACTTTGCGACCATCATTGTCGCAGTTGAGGAAGGACGTAAGGTCTTCTCAAATATTCAAAAGACTATTCAGTACCTTCTTTCTGCCAATACGGCTGAAGTATTAACCATCTTCCTGTCAACCTTGTTTGGTTGGGATGTCCTACAGCCAGTTCATCTCTTGTGGATCAACTTGGTAACCGATACCTTCCCAGCTATTGCTCTCGGTGTTGAGCCAGCTGAGCCAGGTGTTATGACCCACAAACCACGTGGACGCAAGTCAAGCTTCTTCTCAGGTGGGGTCATGAGTTCCATTATCTATCAAGGTCTCCTTCAAGGCGCCCTTGTTCTGTCTGTTTATGGTCTTGCCCTTCTTTACCCAGTTCATGTGGGTGACAATCAAGCTATCCACGCTGATGCTCTTACTATGGCCTTTGCAACACTTGGTTTGATCCAGCTCTTCCATGCCTACAATGTAAAATCTGTTTACCAGTCTATTTTGACTGTTGGTCCATTTAAATCTAAAACTTTCAACTGGTCAATCTTGGTTTCATTTATTTTACTAGCATCAACTATTGTCATCGACCCATTAGAAAGCATCTTCCACGTAACCAAACTAGACTTATCACAATGGGGAATCGTTATGGGCGGAAGCTTCTCAATGATACTTATTGTCGAAATCGTTAAGTTTGTTCAACGCAAGCTTGGTTTTGATAAGAACGCGATTTAAAAAGAAAGTCATCTTCGGATGGCTTTTTTTGCATTTGAGGAGAATAGTTAGGAGTTATCCACTTTTATGCTATAATAAAGTAAAATGGCAAGGAGCGAAAGAAGTGGAAAAGAAAATTGTCCGAGATGTCTTATTCCTGTCGCAAGTTTCGAAAGCTGCAAGTCAGGAAGACCTTTATCTGGCTAGGGATTTACAGGATACCCTGCTAGCCAATCGCGAGACCTGTGTTGGTCTGGCGGCAAATATGATTGGGGTGCAGAAGCGGGTGATTATCTTTAATCTTGGCTTGGTTCCCATAGTTATGTTTAACCCCATTCTCCTTTCCTCTGAAGATCCTTACGAGACAGAGGAATGTTGTTTGTCCTTGACTGGGGTACGGCCAACGACTCGCTATGAAACGATTACGGTTTCCTATCGCGATAGCAAGTGGCAGGAACAGACCATTACGTTAACAGGCTTTCCAGCTCAGATCTGCCAACATGAACTGGATCATTTGGAAGGACGAATCATTTAGGAGGAACTCAGATGAAACGTATACTCTTTGAACTTGTTTTTATCGCAACGACCTGGTATATCTTTTTGCCGCCACTTAATCTTACGAGTTGGGAATTTATCTTTTTCCTATGCGGACATTTGGTGGTGATGGGAATTTTGTTTAGCTTCCGCAAGGATACCAATCTTCTCAAGACAGTTCACCTACGTCATGGCAAGGTTGCCAACGAACTCAATCTAGAAGGGCTTCATTTTAATAGACTAGGTGGAGGATTATTGCTGGTTGCAGGCATCATCTTTGCCCTTGCTGGTCTGGTAAGCCTAGTAACTTCTAGCTTTTTCCAAGCAAAAAATTATGCTAATGTGGTGTCCATCACAGAAAAAGACTTTAAAGATTTTCCTAAGAGTGATACCAGTAAGGTTCCAATCCTAGATCGGAGCACTGCAGAAAAGATTGGTGACCGTTACCTGGGCTCTCTGACGGATAAGGTCTCCCAGTACGTAGCAGCAGATACCTATACTCAGCTGACGGTTGATGGAAAACCCTATCGGGTAACACCTTTGGAGTATGCTGATCCGATTAAATGGTTCAATAATCAGTCCAAGGGAATTGGTGAGTATATTAAGGTTGATATGGTGACAGGAAATGCGGAATTGGTGGATTTGAAAACACCGATGAAGTATTCAGACTCCGAGTATTTTAACCGTGACGTTAAACGCCATCTTCGAATCAAGTACCCGACCAAGATTTTTAAAACGCCATCCTTTGAGGTGGATGATGAAGGCAATCCTTTCTATGTAGCAACCGTTTATCAAAAGCAGTTTGGTCTAGGAGTTCCTCGTCCTTCATCTGTTATTATCTTAGACGCTACCA
>CAUUXT010000042.1:0-7798 GCA_963549015.1 uncultured Streptococcus sp. | reverse complement strand
TAACGCTTGAGGTCAAGACCTGCTACGTATTCCATAGCTAGGTACTGTTGGCCATCTTCCTCACCGATATCTGTTATCCGAACGATATGAGGATGGTCCAGATCCGCCATAGCCCTCGCTTCCCGCTGGAAACGTGCCACTGCAATCGGGTCCGTCTGGTAATTGGTCCTCAGGACCTTAACTGCCACCTCTTCCCCATCTAGGATCAAATCCTTGGCCAAGTAAACATCTGCCATGCCTCCTCGACCAATCTGCTTGACAATCCGATACCGCCCGGCAAAAATCTTGCCGATTTGGATCATTCTGTCGCCTCCTCGTTCATGTAAACAAGGGCAACCGTAATGTTGTCTAAACCTCCTGCATTGTTAGCAAAACGAATGAGGGTGGCCGCCTTTTCTGCTAGGGAAATATCGCTGGTTACGATATCATAAATCTCGCTTGCCGAAATCATATTGGTCAAACCGTCACTATTGAGCAAGAGATAATCTCCTGACTCCAGTGTAATCATTCCAAAATCAGGCTGGATTTCATCTTTTTGTCCGATAGACTGTGTGATGATATTCTTTTGAGGGTGAGTTTCTGCCTCTTCTGGAGTCAATTGACCAGCCTTGAGCAATTCATTAACCAAGGAATGGTCACTCGTCAACTGGTGGTATTCTTCTCCACGAATCAAACCGATACGAGAATCTCCAATGTGAGCATAGATGGCTTGGTTGTCAATAAACGCAACAGCTTCTAGCGTTGTCCCCATGCCTCTGTATGCTTCGTCCTGACCTAGTTGATGAATTTTTTGATTTTCAATCTCCAGGTAGTGGGCAAACCACTCACGAACTTCATTGACTGAGTTAATTTGGGTATCCACCCAATCCACACCGAGGTCTGTGACCGCCATCTCACTAGCGATATTTCCTGCACGGTGTCCTCCCATCCCGTCAGCCAAGATGATCATAGTGCGTCCTGCTCGGTTGACAAAGTGATTGACATAGTCCTGATTATTTGTACGTTTCTGACCAACATCTGTTAATAATGCTATTTCCATTGTGTCAGTTCCTTCCTATTCTGATATCTTGCGAAATTGGCTGATAAAGAATCCATCACTTCCATACAATTCAGGAGTAATCAGGATGCAGCCATCTTTCAGGATATCTTTACATTCGTGTTCTAGTTTAACCTGCTCAAACTCGGGATGACTTTCTAAAAATGCCTCAACGACTTGAAAGTTCTCCTCAGAGACAATAGTACAGGTACTATACGTTATTATACCACCTTTTCGTAGTGTTTGACAAACACTACCTAATATTTCCAGCTGAATTTCCTGTAGGGACGTGAAATCTGCTGTTTCTTTATTGTATTTGATGTCTGGTTTGCGACGTAAGAGCCCAATACCAGAACAGGGAGCATCTACCAAAATCTTATCAAAAGAGTCCCGACCGAAAAACTCATGCACTTTTCTGGCATCCAATTTTTGCGTTTGCACTCGATCTGCCACACTCAGACGTTGGGCATTTTCTTGGATTAAGTCCAACTTATGGTCATACAAGTCCAAAGCTGTCACCTTACCAGATATGAGGTAAGAGGCCATATGGGCTGTTTTACCGCCCGGAGCCGCACAGGCATCCAGGACCTGTTCATCACCTTGTAAATCAAGAGTCGGAGCAACCAATTGACTGGACTCGTCTTGGATGGTTATAGCCCCTTCTGCGAACAAATCATGTCCTGCAAAGTAGCCTTGCTCCTTGACCAGACCAGTGGCCGCCAAAGGAGAATCAGTCGCCTCTAACACGGCTTTGATTTCCTCTTTTCGACTCAAGTCAGTCACCCGGATGCTGGCTTTGTTGCGCACCAAGAGACTTTTAAAGATGGCTTCTGCTCGCTCTTCCCCGTACTCTTCCTTGAGCTTAGATGCTAGCCAAACCGGGAGAGAATAGGCAATGGAATCACGCTTGTTTTTGCGTTTGATGCTGTCAACATCTGGCCAGCCTTCTCGCAAAATACGACGAAGGACGGCGTTGACCAATTTTTCACTGCCTTTTTTGCGGGCTTTGGCGAGTTCTACCGCTTCATTGACTACAGCGTGATTAGGAACCTTATCTAGATACCGAAGTTGGTAGGCGCTAAGAAGGAGCAGGATATAGAGCCAGTTATCTAGCTTATCCCTATCTTCGATAAAGTGGGACAGGTACCATTCCAGAGTCAGTTTTCGGGTTACCGTTCCATAGACAATCTCTGTCACCAACCCCTTGTCTGGGGCAGAGAGTTGACTCCCCTTGAGGTATTTGTTTAAGGCAATATTGGAGTATGCTTGGTTGACAAAAACATTCTCTAGCACTGTTAGAGCTAGACTTCTAGCCGTTTCTACTTTAGTCACCAAATCGTTCTCCTACAGTCAATGTGCGTCCAACTCCGTTGAGGAAGGATACGATGTCCATCTTAGGCTTGCCAGCTGGCTGCACTTGCTTGAGAGATAGAGCTCCTTCAGCCGCTGCGACGATCAATTCCTTCTTGCCAATTGAGAGGATCTCACCTGGATTTCCCTGACCTTCTACTGGCAGGGCTTCATAAATCTTAAAGCGATCACCCTTGAGAAAAGTGTGGGCAACAGGCCAAGGATTCATCCCACGGATTTGGTTGAAGAGTTGACGGTTGGTCTTGGTCCAGTCCAACTTTTCTTCCTCTGGTTTGATATTTGGCGAGAAAGTAACTTGGCTTGGGTCCTGAGCCACAGGTTTGATATCCCCAGCAATATAAGCAGGCAGGGTATCCAAAAGCAAGTCACGACCAACAATCGCTAATTTCTCAAACAAGGTGCCGACATTGTCCTCATCAGTGATGGGAATACTGCGACAGGAAATCATATCCCCTGCGTCCATCTCCTTGACCATTTCCATAATGGTCACACCAGTTTCCTCATCCCCTTGAATCAAGGCATAATGAATGGGTGCGCCACCACGGTGTTTGGGAAGAAGGGAAGCGTGAACGTTGACCGCAAAATCCATGCTATCAAGGAGTTTACTTGGGAGAAACTGTCCAAAAGCAGCAGTGATAATTCCATCTGCTCCTAAATTCATAATGGCTTCCATCTCTGGACTTCCAGATAATTTTTCAGGCTGGTAAATGGGAAGATCTGCTTCTTTGGCAGCCTGCTTGACTGGGGTTTCTTGGATCACTTTTTTACGGCCGACAGCGCGGTCTGGCTGGGTCACAACAGCTAGAATCTCGTAACGATCATCTGATAACAAACCCTTCAAAACTGTCGCTGAAAAATCAGGTGTCCCCATAAAGATTAGTTTTGTCATTTCTTCTCCTCCTTATAAAAATTGCTGCGGTTCATGGTCAATGCTGAGACGAAGCTCGCTATTTTCCCGTTCTTGAGTCAAGGCCAAAACCTGGTTGAGGGTTGGTCCTAGCTCATCTTCTAAACGGTATTTAATCAAAATCTGGTAATGATAAAGGTTGTGGGTACGGGCAATGGGTTTTGGCGTTGGTCCAAGGATTTTACTAGTTTCCGATAAACCTGAGCGCAAAATTCCCATGACTTCATAGGCACGTTTGACAACCTCCTCTTCTTTCTTGTGAGAGAGGGTAATCCCAATAGTGAAATAATAAGGCGGATAGCCGAGTTGGCGCCTGATACTCATTTCATAGGCATAAAAACCTTCATAATCCTGTTCCTTGGCAAATCGAATGGCATAGTGCTCAGGATTGTAAGACTGAATCAAGACATGCCCAGCCTTTTCTGCACGTCCTGCCCGACCAGCCACCTGGGTCAAGAGTTGGAAGGTTCTCTCAGAAGAACGGAAATCAGGCAAGTTCAAGGCCGTATCCGCGTTGAGCACTCCGACTAGGGTCACATTGGGAAAATCCAAGCCCTTAGCAATCATCTGAGTTCCCAACAAGATATCTACTTCCCCTCGGCCAAACTGGTCAAGAAGAGCTTGGTGACTGCCTTTCTTACGGGTCGTATCCACATCCATCCGCAGAATGCGGGCCTGAGGAAAGAGTTCTACTAACTCATCGTATGCTTTCTGAGTCCCTGTACCGTAGTAGCGAATGCTGCGACTCTGACAGTTGGGACAAACATGAGGAATTCCCTTAGAATAGCCACAGTAATGACAATTCATAGTCTTGGTATCCATGTGGAGAGTGAGAGAAATATCACAGTTGGGACAAGTATCCACAGTCCCACACTCCCTACACATAACAAAGCTAGAATAACCCCGACGATTGAGCATGAGGACTACCTGTTCTTTTTTATCCAAACGATCTTGGATGGCCTCTAGTAAAGGAGGCGTAAAGTTTGATGTCTCATTCTGCCCGATATAGTCACGAAAGTCAATTACTTGAACCTCGGGTATCGTAGCCATAGGATTGGCTCGTTGGGTCAGACGTAAGTGGTGATAGACGCCTTTTCCAGCACGGGCACGACTCTCTAAGCTCGGTGTTGCCGAACCAAGGACTAGTGCTGCTTGATTGTACTGGGCCCGTAAAATGGCGACTTCTCTAGCATGATAACGGGGATTGCTGTCTTGTTTATAGCTAGCCTCATGTTCCTCATCGATAATCATGACACCCAGATTTTTCAGTGGAGCAAAGATAGCTGATCTGGCCCCAACCACTACCTGAGCATCGCCACGCTCAACCTTGCGCCATTCGTCGTACTTTTCACCATTGGACAGGCCTGAGTGAAGAATGGCCACTTTCTCGCCGAAACGAGCAATAAAACGCTCCGTCATTTGTGGCGTCAGAGAAATCTCAGGTACCAGCAAAATAGCCGTCTTGCCCTTGTCCAAGGCTCCTTGGATAATCTGCAAGTAAACCTCAGTTTTCCCACTTCCTGTAATCCCTTGAAGGAGGAATGGAGGCTGTTGACTGCCAATGGCACTGACAACCGCATCACGTGCCTGTCTTTGTTCAGGATTCAATTCCAAAGGTTGGCTGGCTTCAATGCCTTCGAAATAAGCAGCTGAACGTTGCACTTCCTTTTGAATTAAGGTTAGAGCTCCTTGCTCCACAAAGAAGTTGGCTTGCTCGCGTGAGTAGAATTCTAACAAGCTAGCCAGAGGAGCACTTTCAGAATGAGACAGCAGATAGTCTCTCAATTCTAACTTTTTCTTGGCACGCGCAGAAATCTCAATCTGCTCTAGTCGATTAGCATTAACCACATACCAAGACTGAGTCTTGACCTTCTTTTGATCGACTGCCTGGTATTCTAAGCGGAGCAGACCTTTCCTGGTCAATCGCATCATTTCTGCCTGCTTGGCCAAATCTAGAGATGAAAAGGCTAGCGAATCTTCTGAACCAAACAAGCGCTCTCGGTCCTCCTGACTCAGACCTTCCAGAGGATAGAGAATCTTATCATAACTGGAGTTTAAAAATCCCGGCAACATAGCTTTTAGGATGGAGATTTTGTAAGAAAAGACAGATTTGCGTAACTCCTCTGCCAGCCAGAGTTGCTCCTGAGTCAAGACGGGAGAAAAGTCTAGCACCTCTGCAATCTCTTTCAAGTCCTGACCTTCCATCTCTTCATCCGACTGGGACTCCAAGCCAAGAACAATCCCTTGTATCAAACGATTGCCTTTGCCAAAAGGCACATGAACCCGCATACCGACTTCTAGCATCTCTACAAATTCCTCTGGGATCTTGTAACTGTATGGCTGGTCCGTCTGCATCAGGGGAACATCCACGATAATCTTTGCAATAGCCATCTTCTCACCTCCTTCTTGTCAGCAAATTCTTGCAATAGAAAAAATAAGATTGAGTCCCCCCAACCTTAAATTTTTTCACCATCTTCTTTTTCTTTAGCAATTTGCTCTTTGATTTTCTTTTCTTCTTCTTCTCTGCGGCGTTTTTCTTCTTCGATACGGAGACGAACCGCTTCACGTTTTCCTTCTGGATCTGGGTGAATGGTTACATTTCCAGACTCGATTTCTTCTAAAGCACGAAGAGTTGATTTTTCAGACTTAAACTCTTGAGTTGCTGGCGCGCCTGCTTCTAGTTCGTGGGCACGTTTTGCTTCCAAGATTACGAGTGAATATTTTGATGGCACCTTGTCGAGCAAGGTATCAATAGAGGGTTTTAACATCATTTGCTTGTACCTATTTCCTATAGTTTATCGAGTAGTTGGAGATTTTGGCAACATCTCCTGGTAGTGACCAATGACACGGTCCACACGGAAGTGTTCTGCTTCGATCACACGCTTGACACGTTCAGCAGCGAGGGGCACCTGATCGTTGACAATGGCATAATCATACTCACGCATGAGAGCAATTTCTTCCTTGGCTTTTTCGATTCGTTGGGCAATCACTTCAGCGCTATCTGTTCCACGACCTACCAAACGATCTTGTAATTCATCCAAATCTGGTGGTGTCAGGAAGATAAAGACAGCATCTGGAACCTTTTTCTTAACCTGAAGGGCTCCTTGGACTTCAATCTCAAGAAAGACATCGATTCCCTTATCCAGAGTTTCATTGACATAAGTCAGAGGAGTTCCATAGTAGTTACCGACATATTCTGCATATTCCAACATCTGACCTTGACGGATCAGCTCTTCAAACTCTTCACGAGTACGGAAGAAATAGTCCACTCCGTCCACTTCACCAGGACGTTGCGCACGCGTCGTCATCGATACAGAGTATTGAAATTGATTCTCAGAACTCTCAAAAATCTCTCTTCTAACCGTTCCTTTCCCAACTCCTGAAGGACCAGAAAAAACGATTAGCAAGCCTCGGTCTGCCATTATGTCTCCTTTAGTTAGTCTGTGAAATAAAGTGAAATCTCTCTCGGATACTGATAATTGCGTCAGTTATCCTCCCACAGTCTTTCTATCTAGTGTAACAAAAAAGCAGTAATTTTTCAACTGCTCTTTTTTATTTATTTAGCATAATCTACTGCACGAAGTTCGCGAATCACGGTTACCTTGATATTTCCTGGGTAATCGAGATTGTTTTCAATTTTCTCACGAACTTTGTGAGCCAAGATTGTGACTTTGTCGTCTTTGATTTGTCCTGGATTTACCATGATGCGGATTTCACGTCCTGCTTGAAGGGCGAAGCTATTTTGCACTCCTTCAAAGCCATTGGCGATTTCTTCCAAATCGTGGAGACGCTTGATATAGTTTTCAAGAGATTCACTACGAGCACCTGGACGCGCTGCACTCAAGGCATCTGCTGCAGCAACGATCACCGCAATGACGCTTTCAGCTTCGACATCCCCGTGGTGGCTAGCAATAGTATTCACCACAACTGGGTGTTCCTTGTACTTACGAGCCAACTCTGTACCAATCTCAACGTGGCTACCTTCAACCTCGCGGTCAATGGCTTTCCCTATGTCATGAAGGAATCCCGCACGACGGGCAAGAGCTGCATTTTCACCAAGTTCACTCGCAATGATACCAGATAACTTAGCAACCTCAATCGAATGACGCAAGACATTTTGTCCATAAGAAGTACGGAACTGCAAACGTCCCATGATCTTCATCAAGTCTGGATGGAGGTTTGGCGCACCAATCTCATAGGCAGCAGCCTCACCATATTCACGGATTTTATTGTCAATCTCTTGACGGTTTTTCTCCACCAACTCCTCGATACGAGCTGGGTGGATACGGCCATCCTTGAGCAACATTTCCATGGTCATACGAGCAATTTCACGACGAATTGGATCAAATCCTGACAAGGTCACCACTTCCGGTGTATCGTCGATAATCACATCGACCCCTGTCAAACTTTCAAAGGTACGAATATTTCGACCTTCGCGTCCGATAATGCGTCCCTTCATGGTATCATCTGGTAGATGAACTGTA
>CAUUXT010000041.1:0-8028 GCA_963549015.1 uncultured Streptococcus sp. | reverse complement strand
AGCGATTACTAGACCAAAAGAGATTACGGAACGCTTTGTTGCCGGTCTTAAATAACATAATCTCAAAACAGAGGAGAGTGGTCGATGCGTCGAACAAAATGAAAACGTATACAAATACAAACTTACTCATTATCCAATATGGATACGCTTATCAATTAGGAGAATACAAATGAAATTTAGAAAACTAGCTTGTACAGTACTTGCGGGTGCTGCGATTCTTGGCCTTGCTGCTTGTGGTAACTCTGGTGGAAGTAAAGATGCGGGAAATTCTGGTAGCGATAGCGGAAAAACAGAAATCACTTGGTGGGCATTCCCAGTCTTCACACAAGAAAAAACTGGTGACGGTGTTGGAACTTATGAAAAATCAATCATCGAAGCTTTTGAAAAAGCAAATCCAGATGTAAAAGTGAAATTGGAAACCATTGACTTCAAGTCAGGTCCTGAAAAGATCACAACAGCCATCGAAGCAGGAACAGCGCCAGATGTACTCTTTGACGCACCAGGACGTATCATCCAATACGGTAAAAATGGTAAATTGGCTGAGTTGAACGACCTCTTCACAGACGAATTCGTCAAAGATGTCAACAACGAGAACATCGTACAAGCAAGTAAGGCTGGTGACAAAGCTTACATGTATCCAATCAGTTCAGCTCCATTCTACATGGCTATGAACAAGAAAATGTTGGAAGATGCTGGAGTTGCAAACCTTGTAAAAGAAGGTTGGACAACTGATGACTTTGAAAAAGTTTTGAAAGCCCTTAAAGATAAAGGATATACACCAGGTTCATTGTTCAGTTCTGGTCAAGGGGGAGACCAAGGAACACGTGCCTTCATCGCAAACCTTTATGGCGGTTCTGTAACAGATAAAGACGTAACCAAATATACAACAGACGATCCTAAATTCGTCAAAGGTCTTGAAAAAGCGGCTAGCTGGATTAAAGACGGTTTGTTGAACAACGGTTCACAATTTGACGGTGGGGCAGACATCCAAAACTTTGCCAACGGTCAAACATCATACACAATCCTTTGGGCACCAGCTCAAAACGGTATCCAAGCGAAACTCTTGGAAGCAAGTAAGGTAGACGTAGTAGAAGTACCATTCCCATCAGACTCTGGTAAACCATCTCTTGAATACCTTGTAAACGGATTTGCAGTATTTAACAACAAAGACGATAAGAAAATCGCAGCTGCTAAGAAATTCGTTCAATTCATCGCAGATGACAAAGAATGGGGTCCTAAAGACGTAGTTCGTACAGGTGCCTTCCCAGTTCGTACTTCATTTGGCAAACTTTATGAAGACAAACGTATGGAAACAATCAGTGGCTGGACTAAATACTACTCACCATACTACAACACTATCAACGGATTTGCTGAAATGAGAACACTTTGGTTCCCAATGTTGCAATCTGTATCAAATGGTGACGAAAAACCAGCGGATGCTTTGAAAGCCTTCACTGAAAAAGCTAACGAAACAATCAAAAAAGCTACAAAACAATAAGCACTAAGTCAGATTGATTCCCCCCTTTTCCCTGTGCACTATGGTGTAAGAAAAGGGGGACTTTTGTTTGAAATGGTAGGAACTGTCACGAAATTAAAATGAAGTTCTTACATAAGCGAATCTTAAAAAATTTCATTTTGGTTTTAAAACAGTTCAAGAAAATCAAAAACTATTCTATTTGAAAGAGAGGTGCCGACTGTGAAAGTCAATAAAATTCGTATGCGGGAAACAGTGATTTCCTACGCTTTCCTAGCACCAGTGTTATTCTTCTTTGTCATCTTTGTCTTGGCTCCTATGATTATGGGATTCATTACAAGTTTCTTTAACTACTCCATGACTAAATTTGAGTTTGTAGGCTTTGACAACTACATTCGCATGTTTAAAGACCCTGTCTTTATGAAGTCTTTGATCAATACCGTTATCCTGGTTATTGGATCTGTTCCGATTGTGGTTCTCTTCTCGCTCTTTGTAGCATCTCAAACCTATCATCAAAATGCTATTGCTCGTTCTTTCTATCGTTTCGTCTTCTTCCTACCGGTTGTAACAGGTAGTGTTGCCGTAACGGTTGTATGGAAATGGATCTATGACCCTCTATCAGGGATTTTGAACTTTGTCCTTAAGTCAAGCCATGTCATCAGCCAAAACATTTCTTGGTTGGGTGATAAAAACTGGGCTTTGCTAGCGATTATGATCATCCTTTTGACAACATCTGTTGGTCAACCGATTATCCTTTATATCGCTGCTATGGGAAATATTGACAACTCACTAGTTGAAGCAGCGCGTGTTGACGGTGCGACTGAATTCCAAGTCTTCTGGAAGATTAAATGGCCTAGCCTTCTTCCAACAACTCTTTACATCGCGATTATTACGACTATCAACTCATTCCAATGTTTCGCCTTGATTCAGCTCTTGACTTCTGGTGGTCCAAACTACTCAACAAGTACCTTGATGTACTACCTTTACGAAAAAGCCTTCCAATTGACAGAATACGGCTATGCAAATACCATCGGTGTCTTCTTGGCAGTGATGATTGCCATTGTCAGCTTTGCTCAATTCAAGATCCTCGGAAACGACGTAGAATACTAAAGAAAGGAGACAGCTATGCAATCTACACAAAAGAAACCCTTAACAGCTTTCACTGTTATTTCAACGATTATCTTGCTCTTGTTGACCGTGCTGTTCATCTTTCCATTCTACTGGATTTTGACAGGGGCCTTCAAATCACAACCGGATACCATTATGATTCCGCCACAGTGGTTCCCTAAAGCTCCAACAATGGAAAACTTCCAACAACTCATGGTGCAAAACCCTGCCATGCAGTGGATGTGGAACTCTGTATTTATTTCATTAGTAACTATGTTCTTGGTTTGTGCAACCTCTTCTCTAGCAGGTTATGTATTGGCTAAAAAACGTTTCTATGGTCAGCGCATTCTTTTTGCAGTCTTTATCGCTGCCATGGCTCTTCCAAAACAAGTTGTCCTTGTACCATTGGTACGTATCGTCAACTTCATGGGAATTCACGATACTCTTTGGGCAGTTATCCTGCCTTTGATTGGATGGCCATTCGGGGTCTTCCTCATGAAACAGTTCAGTGAAAATATTCCAACAGAGTTGCTTGAATCAGCTAAAATCGACGGTTGTGGTGAAATTCGTACCTTCTGGAGCGTAGCCTTCCCTATCGTGAAACCAGGATTTGCAGCCCTTGCAATCTTTACCTTCATCAATACTTGGAACGACTACTTCATGCAGTTGGTTATGTTGACTTCACGTCAAAACTTGACCATCTCACTCGGGGTTGCGACCATGCAGGCCGAAATGGCAACCAACTATGGGTTGATCATGGCGGGTGCTGCTCTTGCAGCCGTGCCAATCGTAACCGTCTTCCTTGTCTTCCAAAAATCCTTCACTCAAGGAATTACTATGGGAGCTGTTAAAGGATAACACTCTGCGAAAATCGAATTCAAACTACGCCAGCGTTACCATACCATACTTAAGTATGGCCTCCGGTTAGCTTCCTTGTTTGTTCTTTGATTTTCGTTGAGTATAAGAGAATACAGAGTTATAAGTGTCTACAAAATGTTGGGTATTTGTATGCCATAGAGATTTTGTCAGACACTTATAAACTTAAGAATGAACTCTTTTCATGATACTAGTTAGAGTAGGTTTGTTTTATGGGATCTATTTCCCGCTTTAGTGGTATCTAAGATAAGCACCTTACGCTTATCTTAGACGGAATTTTTGAGACTGACGACGAAAGAGCAAAAGGCTCGAAAACTAGGAATGAAATACCGAAGGAATTTGCTTCCGTCCGCACTATTACAGGGAAATAGAGAAAGGAACATTCGAAACTGAAAAATAGTAACTATCAGAAACGAAGGAAACAGTATGATTTTTGACGATTTGAAAAACATCGCCTTTTACAAGGGAATCCATCCCAATCTAGACAAGGCTATCGACTATCTCTATCAGCACCGTAAGGATTCTTTCGAACTCGGTAAGTATGAGATTGACGGGGACAAGGTCTTTCTAGTTGTTCAGGAAAATGTCCTCAATCAAGCTGAAAATGATCAATTTGAGCATCATAAGAACTATGCAGACTTGCATTTGCTGGTAGAAGGACATGAATATTCGAGCTACGGTTCACGTATCAAAGACGAAGCGGTAGCATTCGACGAAGCGAGCGACATTGGCTTTGTCCATTGTCATGAAAAATACCCACTCTTGTTGGGTTATCACAATTTTGCGATTTTCTTCCCAGGAGAACCACACCAGCCAAATGGCTATGCAGGTATGGAAGAGAAGGTTCGCAAATATCTCTTTAAAATTTTGATTGATTAAAAGAATCAGGAGGAGCAAAAATGGCACAAAAAGGAGTAAGCCTTATCAAGGCAGCATTTGATACAGACAACTTTCTCATGCGTTTTAGTGAAAAGGTTTTGGATATCGTCACAGTCAATCTTCTTTTTGTCGTCTCTTGTTTGCCCATCGTGACGATTGGAGTGGCAAAAATCAGCCTCTATGAAACCATGTTTGAGATTAAGAGAAGCAGACGGGTACCAGTATTTAGAACTTATATAAGGGCCTTCAAGCAAAATTTGAAACTGGGGCTTCAGTTGGGTCTGTTAGAGTTAGGCATTGTGTCATTAAGCCTTCTAGACCTCTATCTCTTCTGGGGACAGACTGCATTGCATTTCCAGATTGTGAAAGCTATATGTTTGGGGATTCTCATCTTCCTCACTCTGGTGATGCTGGCTAGTTATCCCATCGCTGCCCGCTATGATCTGTCTTGGAAAGAAGTGCTGCAAAAAGGGCTTATCTTGGCAAGTTTTAACTTTCCATGGTTCTTCCTCATGTTAGCCATTCTCTTTCTCATTGTGATGGTTCTTTATCTATCCGCCTTCACTCTCCTCTTGGGTGGATCAGCTTTTATCCTCTTTGGTTTTGGTTTGCTGGTCTTTCTCCAAGCAGGTTTGATGGAGAAAATCTTCACCAAATACCAGTAGGATGGCTTGTTTCTGAAACTACTTTCAATCGTTACAGTTTCTAAAATACAGGTAGAAACTAAAATCTAAGTGTATACAAGATATTGAAAGCGGTTTTCACAAGGTGTATACTAAACTTGTAAAAAATAGAACTGCTCTCAGCAGAAAAAAAGAAATCTTAGGAGAAAATCTATGTCAGATTTGAAAAAATACGAAGGTGTCATTCCAGCCTTCTACGCATGTTATGATGATCAAGGAGAAGTCAGTCCAGAGCGCACACGTGCTTTGGTTCAATACTTCATTGATAAGGGTGTTCAAGGTCTCTATGTCAATGGTTCTTCTGGTGAATGTATCTACCAAAGTGTGGCAGACCGCAAATTGATTTTGGAAGAAGTCATGGCAGTTGCCAAAGGAAAATTGACTATCATTGCTCACGTTGCATGCAACAATACCAAAGATAGTATGGAACTTGCTCGCCACGCAGAAAGCTTGGGAGTAGATGCTATCGCAACAATCCCACCGATTTACTTCCGCTTGCCTGAGTACTCAGTTGCCAAATACTGGAATGACATTAGTGCTGCAGCTCCAAACACAGACTATGTGATTTACAACATTCCTCAATTAGCAGGTGTTGCTTTGACTCCAAGCCTCTACACTGAAATGTTGAAGAATCCTCGTGTTATCGGTGTTAAGAACTCTTCTATGCCAGTTCAAGATATCCAAACCTTTGTCAGCCTTGGTGGAGAAGACCACATCGTATTCAATGGTCCAGATGAACAGTTCCTAGGTGGACGCCTCATGGGTGCCAAAGCTGGTATCGGTGGTACTTATGGTGCTATGCCAGAACTCTTCTTGAAACTCAATCAGTTGATTGCTGAGAAAGACTTGGAAACAGCGCGTGAATTGCAATACGCTATCAATGCAATCATTGGTAAATTGACTGCTGCACATGGAAATATGTACTGTGTCATCAAAGAAGTTTTGAAGATCAATGAAGGTTTGAACATTGGTTCAGTTCGTTCACCATTGACACCAGTAACTGAAGAAGATCGTCCAGTTGTAGAAGCAGCAGCACAATTGATTCGTGAAACCAAGGAGCGCTTCCTCTAATCCATAAGGAGGTATTTATGACACACTACGTTGCAATTGATATTGGCGGAACCAACATCAAATATGGTTTGATTGACCAAGAAGGTCAACTTGTTGAATCGCATGAAATGCCAACTGAGGCGCAAAAGGGTGGACCCCATATCTTACAAAAGACAAAAGATATCGTTTCCAGCTATTTAGAAAAAGGCCCAGTGGCAGGTGTTGCCATTTCTTCTGCTGGGATGGTGGATCCTGACAAGGGTGAAATCTTCTATGCTGGTCCTCAAATTCCTAACTACGCAGGAACTCAGTTCAAAAAGGAAATCGAGACTAGCTTTGCTATTCCTTGTGAAATTGAAAATGATGTCAATTGTGCAGGTCTGGCTGAGGCAGTATCTGGTTCAGGCACGGGAGCGAGTGTCACTCTTTGCTTGACCATTGGAACCGGTATCGGTGGTTGCTTGATTATGGGTGGGAAGGTCTTCCATGGATTTAGTAATTCAGCCTGCGAAGTTGGTTATATGCACATGCAGGATGGAGCTTTTCAGGATCTTGCTTCTACGACAGCCCTGGTAGAATATGTAGCAGCAGCTCATGGTGACTCAGTTGATCAGTGGAATGGCCGACGCATTTTCAAGGAAGCTACCGAAGGAAACAAGATCTGTATGGCTGGCATTGACCGCATGGTAGATTACCTTGGGAAAGGTCTGGCAAATATTTGCTACGTTGCCAATCCAGAAGTAGTCATTCTCGGTGGTGGCATCATGGGGCAAGAGGCTATTCTCAAACCAAAGATCCGCACAGCCTTGAAGGCGTCCTTGGTGCCAAGCCTAGCTGAAAAAACACGATTAGAATTTGCCCATCACCAAAATACAGCAGGTATGTTGGGAGCCTATTATCATTTCAAGACAAAACAATCCTAGTTTGGTTCAACCAAACTAGGATTTTCTAACGCGTTTTTGTCTACGATAGCCATTGAGTTTTTTATTTTCCCAATAGCTATTAAAGATTTTCTCCTTGCTTTCACGATTGATTTCCAAAAAGTAGGCATAAACCAAATCTATAAGGAAGAGCATGGGGAGTTGAGCGGATATCCGTTGAATGTAGGAAGGCTGGCTGTGGCTGGCAACAAGAACGGTTTCTGTATAGGCCTGACTATTTTTGTTTGGAGCGCTGGTAAAGAGGATGGTCTTGGCCCCCATCTCTTTTGCGTCTAATAGACTGTCTAAAATAGAAGGAGTTGTACCAGAAAGTGAGAAACCGAGTACTAGACAATTTTCATCCATGATGCTGGTCGTCCATGCAAAGCCGTCCTGATCGGTTAAGGCCTCACAGACCACACCCAGACGCATGAAACGCAATTTCATTTCACGAGCGACAAGACCGGAACTACCTGTTCCAAAGAAGTAGACACGCTCAGCATCTTCGATTAACTGGGCGACGCGTTCCAGTTGTTCTTCGTCAATCAAATCCTGCGTTTGTTCTCGCATGATACTGTAGCTTCGCAAAACACGTTTGGTCAAAGGACTATGTTTGTGGGAATGAGTGTCCGGTTTACTAGCCTGATGCTGGTATTGAAAGACGAATTCTCGGTAGCCTGTAAAACCACACTTTTTGGCAAAGCGGGTCAATGCTGCTTGGGAGATGTGTAATTTCTGGGTGACTTGCTGAGAAGAAAGATCATCTTGAATCGTTTCAGGTTGTAAAAAATAGCGAGCGATTTCTTGCTCAAGCTCGGTTAATTCTTCAAAATGGAGGTCGATTATGGTTGCGATGTCTGGCTTGTTCATGAGGCTCCTTTTTATGAGTCAAATTCTTAAAGGTTAACGCTTTCCTAACTATTACTATCATTATATCATAGAAGTTAGGATAACCAAATAAAAAGGCATTTTCGGTTGAAAGTCAAAAAATGCTTCGACTTTTCCAAGAGTTTCTCCGTAAAATATGGTACAATGAAAT
>CAUUXT010000040.1:0-8070 GCA_963549015.1 uncultured Streptococcus sp. | reverse complement strand
TGATGGTATTTTGTAAAATCGGAAAAATAGCATAAATCACCAGAGCTGTCAAAGCTGGCAAGGTCCCAATTCCCATCAAGGGGATAAAGAGTCCCAGTAATGCTAAGGACGGAATAGTCTGGAAAATCCCTGCAATCTGCAAAACCCAATCCGCCAATTTCTCATGATAGCGAAGATAAACAGCCAAAGGAATCGCTATAAAAATAGCTAGTAACAGGGTCAAAAGTGACAACTGCAAATGTTGAGATAGAGCTGTTACCCAATCACCAAAACGATCCTGAAAAGTTGATATCAAATTAGTCATGAACACTACCTCCAAACAAGTCTGCTACAAAGTCTGTTGCAGGAGCTTTTAAAATCGTCTCAGGATTCGCCACCTGACGAATCTCTCCGTCCTGCAAGACAGCAATACGGTCCGCCAATTTCAAAGCTTCATCCGTATCATGGGTCACAAAAATCGTTGTCATCCCAAACTCTTTATGCAATTCTTTCGTCAGAACCTGCAACTGTTTTCTCGAAATAGCATCCAAGGCTGAAAAGGGCTCATCCATGAGGAGAATCTTAGGCTGACCAATCATGGCACGGACAATCCCGACCCGTTGCTGTTCTCCACCAGATAATTCATTAGGCAAACGATGCCCATACTCAGCTACCGGTAAACCAACCTTAGCTAAAAGCTCTTCTGTTTTCTTCGCAATCTCTTCCTTACTCCACCCCTTCATCTCAGGAATGAGAGCAATATTTTCCGCAACCGTTAGATTGGGAAACAGAGCGATAGCCTGTAAAACATAACCAGTAGAAAGACGAAGCTCCCGCTCATCATAGTCTTTGATGCGCTTGCCATCCATGTAAATATTTCCATCAGTCGGTTCCAAAAGACGATTAATGATCTTGATCATGGTCGTCTTACCAGATCCAGAAGGACCCACTAAAACCATGAACTCTCCATTCTCAATCCGTAAATTGACATCTCTCAAAACATCTTTTTCTGTATAGCGTAGCGCTACATTTTTGTATTCAATCATTCTTTGTCCTCTATTTAAAACTTTCCTCGATTCGTCAAGTCATCTACCTTAGGCATGACTTCCTTATTATCCCAATGCTCCACAATCAAGCCATTCTCCAAACGGAAGATGTCATACTCAGCATAAGGCACCCCATCTATCTGAGTCTGTCCATAGCTGACCACATAATTTCCTTGTCCCAAAAGTTGGAAAACAAAGTCAAAAGTGACACCATGTTCAGCCACATAGTTTTTATAAGCAGCACTTCCTTGTCTAATCTCATGATTATGCTGAATCAAATCTTCTGCCACATAATCACTCCACTGCTCTAGCTCCCCATTTTGGAAAATTTCTGTCAAGAAACGGCGAACAGTTTTTTTATTTTCTGCTGTCTTATCCAAATCCTTGATCTTAAAATCTCCAAAAATCTGGTCTAATTGGCCGTTTTCAGGTGTTCGATAGTAGTCAATAACATCCCAATGCTCCACGATACGACCATTCTCATCCGCACGGAAAGTATCTGTCGTCACCCATTGAGCTTCCCCGCCATTGAGATATTGATGAACATGGACGAAGACTAGATTGCCGTCTTCAATAGTGCGAACAATTTTCATCTCACGCTCGGGATGGCGCTCAAAGAAATTTGCAAAGAAAGCTGCAAATCCTTCTTTCCCATCTGGCACACCTGTCGAGTGTTGAATGTAGGTATCTCCTACAGACTGGGCCTGAGCCTCGGCAACTCGTCCATCTTGAATAGCATGAATGTATAGGTTGTGAGCATTTTTCACTTGTTTTGACATATTTTATTCCTCATTTGCTTTCTCTTTCAGATTGTCCAAAATGCGTTCCTGATAACTTTCAAACTGGCGAATTTCTTCCTCAGAGAATCCTTTATAAAAAATAGCATCCAACTTTTGACTGACACGCTGGCCAATTTCTTTCTGGGACAAACCTTGCTCCGTTAGCTTGACATACTTCTTTCTCTTATCTATTCCACATGGGCTAATGATGACCAGGTTTTGCTCCTCAAGTTTCTTTATCATGGTTGTGAGCGTATTGTTAGCAAGTCCAGTCGCCAGCGCAATATCTGTGGCTGTAGCGCAACCTGTCTCACTATTCCATAAAACCGCTAAAATTTTTCCCTGCTCACTCCGATAAAGAGCTTCTGAATCTTGACTCAGTAACTTTTGAAAAATCCTCCCATTCAACAAACGAATATGATGGGCAACTAAATGACTATCTTTCATGATCTCTCCAATTTATTTCCATATCGATACGAATGAAAACATTATAATACTTATTATTCTAACTGTCAACTATTTCGATTTAGAACTAATTTTTCTCAGTAAAAAATCTCCTACTCAAGGTAGAAGATTTCAATCTTATAAACTTAATCCGTCATGTCTGATACCAAAGTTCGACGCTCCAATGGAATACTGCACATAACTAACAAGAAAATGAAGCCTGACTGAATCCAGAAAAGGGCCAAGTCAAAGATTCCATGCACAGCAACCACTGTAAGGAAAGATAGATAAAGACCGATAATTGGACGTTTCCCCGACTCCTGACTCATATCCATCATCAAACGAACAGGAGCAACAGAAGACAAAGCTAATAAAATGGTTCCCACAATTCCGTAACTCAGAATCGTATCAATATAAAGGCTGTGAGCATGTTCATGATAAGGAGCATTTATCCGAGGATAAGAGTGCATATAGGTCAATGGCCCCTCCCCCCAAAAAGGATTTTGCTTAAACAAGGCCATCCCAGCATCCCATATAGAAATGCGTTCTTCCATAGAGGAATCTAAAGTCCCCATCCGAACTCCCAAATCACTAGAAAAAAGGAAACTCAAGCCAATCGCAAAGACCCCGATACTAAGCCAAAAGGCCTTCCAGTTTTTAATGGTTGTAAAGAGATAAATGATGGCTCCAGCGATAATAGCAGGAAAGGCAGTTCGATTTTGCGTAAAGTTCAATCCAAAGAGATTAACAAAGCCTGCAATCACACAGAATACCTTCAACCAATTCAACTTGGTCGTTGTAAAGAGATAGAAGGCAATCATGATACAGAAACAACAAATAATTCCATAGTAATTAGGATTAAAAAAGGTCACTTCTGCCCGATTCTGATGCCATACCTGCATATTGGGCGAAAGAAAGGCATAGTTAAATTTCTTTACAATTTGGAAATGCTCCAAAGTAGCAAAAGCCGCAGAGAGCACACTACCAAACAAGATTGTCTGCAGTATCAGTCGAAAGAAAGCATGTGTCAGACGTTTCTGGTAAAAACTAAAGAAAATGAGGAAGAGAAACATCAGTAAAGATGCAACCAATCCAAGCCAGTTCTTGGCGACGATGGAGATGATACTACTGTAGGCAATAAAAAAGAGAAGTACAGGATGTTTGGACAATCCTTTGATAATTTCCTTCATCTCCCCAGTAACAAGTAAACCTATCAAATATAAAGCAAAGAGCGCTAAGAACAAATAAAAAGGTAAAAAGATACTTATGATCATCAAATACAAAAAGAAATCTTTTTTCGAAAGCCCTCTTATCTTATCCAGTAATCCAATTGATTTCAAAACGGATCCTTTCTGTTCTGGATTTCTCCAGAAGATAAATGCTAAACTATCTTTATATTCTACCATTTTTTCCGTCATTTGGGAACAATGAACACGTTTTCACCACAAAAAATTCTATCATCAATATAGCACTAGAACTGAATGTTTCTGCCGTTTTCCACTACTTGATAGGTCTGACTTTGCAAATCAATTTCTGCTACTGCTGTTACGGACTTGTCTTTATTTTGACGTTTGATTACAATGCTGTGAGCTGTTGGTGTTTCAATATCAATAGTCCCTTCTAGGTCAAAGGCCTCTGATTGATTGCGGAAAGAAAATAGATTGAGAAGGGCCTTCACCACAGGACGTTGAACTTCTTCTGCTATTTCCTCATTGCTATAGTAATGACGATTAATATTTCGACCTTCTTTGGTTTCTTCTAATAATTTCAAGTCATTTTTTCCTGCTAATAGACCCACATAGTAAACCTGAGGAATGCCTGGAGCAAAAGCTTGAATCAAACGAGCGAGGAAGTACTTGACATCATCATCTCCAAGCGCAGAATAGTAGGTTGAATTGATTTGGTAGATATCTAGATTGTTATACTCTGCACTAGAGTACTTACGTTTGACATTCGCTCCAACCTTATAGAGCTCATTTGAAGCATAGTCAATTTCCTCATCAGTCAGGATATCCTTTACATCCACCACTCCAATCCCATCATGGGTGTCTAGAGTCGTAAATTGCTTCATCGGGCTCATCTTTAACCACTTAGCCAAACGCTCTGTTCTGGAACTGTAAAGAGTATAAAGAGTCACCATTGGAAGAGCAAAATCATAAACATAGTAATCATGATCCGCTATTTTAAACTGAATAGAATAATGTTCATGAATCTCAGGTAAGAGCTCTGTCCCATACTCAGCAGCGATATCTCGGACTTTATCCAACAAATCCCAAATATCTGGTTCCACAAAGAAATCATTGGTATCTAACTTCTTCACTGCATAAGCAAAGGCGTCTAGACGAATCAAATCACACCCGTTACTTGCTAGATGTTGAATGGTCTTACGGATAAATGCCATCGTTACTTCTTTGGTCACATCAAGATCAATCTGTTCCTCACCAAAAGTATTCCACAAATGTTCTACTGAACCATCTGCAAAAACAATCTCTTGCTTTGGTGCACGATCCTTACGCTTGTAGATTAAATCTACGTCAGACTGTGTCGGACGGTTCTCTGGCCAAAACTTATCCCAGTTTAAAAAGAGATCTTTAAATTCACTGGCTTCATGTTTTTCTTGATAGTCCTTATAGTACTTAGATTGACGAGAAATATGATTAATCATAAAGTCAAACATAAGATAATATTTCTCACCTAAACGCTTAACGTCCTCCCAATCACCAAAAGCTGAATCCACTTCATCATAGTCAACTGGCGCAAATCCACGATCACCTGTTGATGGGAAAAATGGTAGAAGGTGAACTCCTCCAATAGCATCACCAAAATGCTCTTCCAAATTCTCATATAAGTCTTTAAGATTATTTCCAAGACTATCTGAGTAAGTAATCAACATAGTTTTATTTTGAATGGTCATAGATGTTCTCCTTTTTCTGATGAAAGCCAAGTCTTATATGACCTGGCTTCGTAAATGAAAGATATTTTTAGATTTTTGTTCACATTGAACTCGTACTAATATAGACTGCAAGCAATTAAGTACTACTTTCTTGTTTTCTACATAGAATTGTCAATAAGCTGAACCGTCCCTTTGTATCTTAATTGAACACGCCCTAAGCTCTGTGTGAAAAAGATGAATCTTCCAAGAAGCCAAGGCTTCTTATTCAGATTCCCTATTTTCACTGTGAGCTTTTAACGGGCTTTGTATCTTGTTACTTCACTGCCCCGTTACTCATTCCTGAAATGATATGTTTTTGGAAGATGAGGTAGACAATGGTTATCGTTACAATTCCCACAATATAAGATGCAAAACTTGGGCCATAGTCATTGAAGTACTGACCTTGGTAGTTGTATTGGAAGAGAGGTAAAGTCCACATCTTGGAATCCTTATTCAGAATCAACAGTGGCAACATAAAGTCATTCCAGAACCAGAGAGCATTGATAATCAAAGTTGTCGCATGCATGGGCTTCAGCATTGGAAAGATGATTCGACGATAAGTTGTAAAACGATCAGCCCCATCAATTTCCGCAGCTTCATCCAAACTATCCGGTACACTGATTTTTATATAACCAACATACAAGAAGAGAGTCTGTGGAATAGCATAAGTTAGGTAGAGTATTACTAGCCCCCACATATTTGCTAAACCTAGTTTACTCATCATAACTGTGATGGGAATCATAATCACCTGAAATGGAACAAATATCCCTAAGATCAAGAGCGAATACATAATTGCAAAGGCTTTTTTCTTGGACATATTTCGAGCAATGGAATAAGCTGCAGCTGGTATAAAGAAAGCTACTACAATCAATGATAACACCGTAATAACTGCTGAATTCCAGAAATAGCCTCCAATTCCATCCGAAATTAATCGTTCATAATTACTTAAGGTAAAAGGATTGGGCAAACTAAAGAAATGATTCATGATATCCTTAGTTGTCTTGAAGGAACTAAAAACCGTTACCAACAAAGGAACAAGTATAAGAATACCACCGACTACCAAGAGGACATAGTTCCAAAACTGATTCAATTTTTCTTCTTTTTTCATGTGTAGGACTCCTCTATTAGATTTCAAATTTCTTTGATAGTTTGATTTGGATAAGAGAAACAATTCCAATAATTAAGAATAAAATCAAGGCAATTGCATTCGCATATCCATATTGATTACTCTTGAAAGCATAGTTGTAGACTAAAAGTCCAAGAGACGTTGTAGCATTATTTGGACCACCACTCGTCAAGGCAAAAATCTGGTCAAAGGCAGTCAGGCCGGACTTAAGAGCCAGAATAAAAACCATAGAAATCGTTGGCAGTAAATAGGGTAATTCAATCTTCCAAAAAGTTTGTTTACTTGTTGCACCATCAATTGATGCCGCCTCCAAAATATCACTTGGAATACTCTGAAGACCAGCAAGAAAGAGAATAATTGGCATTGCTACTCCTTGCCATAGAAGAACAAAAATAGTTGCTACTACCGCTCCTACAGGTGTTCCTAATAGACTCTCTTGTAAAAAACCAATCCCTAAAATTCTTCCAATCGTTGGAAGACCATAGTTGAAAAATTGTTTAAAAATCAAGGAAACTGTCAAACCAGACAAAACAGCCGGGAAAAAGAACCAAGCTCTAAAGAAGGTCTGCCCTTTCATCTTAGAATTTAAGGCTCGTGCCACAACCATCCCAATCGTAATCTCTCCAATAATCAATGCCAGAGTTAAAATCAAAGTAAAGGCTATGGCTGTGAAGAATTTCCCATCAATCATCAGCAATTTGTAGTTATTCAAACCAACAAATTTGTAATTATAGGTCAGTCCAGTCCAGTTAGTCAAACTATAGAAAGCACCTTGCACCATCGGAAAGTAAAAGAAGATAGCTTGTAAAGCAAGCGGGATGAGCAAAAATGTCCAACCCCAGTATTTATTAAAAAATTTTCGAATAGCCATATCATCTTAACTCCTATTCTAGTCCAAATCTGCCTTCATTGGATTAAAGAAAGCATTGAGATTGTTTGCCATATTTTTCAGATTTTTATCCATCAAGTAACCTGCACTTAGATTAAAAAAGTCCTCTTCAGAATTCCAGTGTTGGCCCAACCAAACATAATGTTTGTCAGTAAATGCCAGTTTAGAAATCTCTGTAAGCGCTGAGTCTTCTTTTTCCTGTATGCCTTTTACAGCAACTGGTGATCCATCTACATCATAATATGACTGCATAGCTTTTGGACTAGTCATATAGCTGATAAATTCTTCGGTTTCTTTCGGATGTTTAGTAGTAGCCGAAGTTGATAATGCCATGTCCCCTGCACCAACAGTAACTTCTTTTCCTACTTCTTCTCCTGGGAAGACAAACATCCCCACCTCAAATTTGGGATCCTGTTGATTAATTGCCGCTAATGCCCATGATCCTTGTGGCATCATCAAAGCTGTTTCACTCGAAAATGCTACCACCGCATCATTATAAGAGGCTCCACGCCAACCATCTTGAGCATTATCTGCCAATAAATCGAGTCGTTCTGCATCGGCTTTTAAAATAGCATCATCTGCAGAGATAGCGTTTGGCTTTGAAAAGCGAAGGTAGTTATTAGCCGCGTCTCCACTACCTGTAATAGTAATGAGAGAAAGTTGGTGGTAACCATTTAATGTCCAGCCTTCATTGCCTGCAACTGCAAATGGAGAATTCCCACTATCTTTTATCTTTTTAACAATCTCTTGAAACTCTTTAAAAGTCTTCGGTTCCTCAAGTCCTAATTCTTTAAATTTTGTTTTATTGTAATAGATTCCATAGAGGTTAGCAGTTAAAGGCACACTATAAATTTTGTTATTGATTGCATACTTTT
>CAUUXT010000039.1:0-8083 GCA_963549015.1 uncultured Streptococcus sp. | reverse complement strand
TGCTTTTCTTTTTGGCTTTCTAGGTGGTGGTTGTGGCGATGATTTGGCAACCAGACTAGCAGAGTGACTAGACAGAGAAAGCTGAGCACGAGGATGAGGCCCTTCCAAGAACTAGCTTGGGTGATAGGGACAGAAAGATAAGAAGCGATGGCTGTCGAAATTCCCATGGCCGTGACATAGAGAGTTGTTAGGAAACTAATCTTTTGAGGCTGATTTGCCTGGATCATACTTGGGAGGAGTACATTGAAAATAGCAATGCTCGCTCCGATGATTAGAGTTCCTAGATAGAGAAGGGGAAGATTGAAAATCCGAATGGCAGAGCCAACAGTTAAGAGGAGGAGACAGTAAGTGAAGAGGTGTTCCAAACCGATTTTTTGTGCCAAGAGGCTCGCAAAAGCAGAGAAAAGAGCAAACATCAAGAGAGGGAGACTGGTTAAAATCCCAAGAGAACTAACCTCCACTCCTAGTCCTTGAGCGATATCTCCTAAAATGGTTGGAAGAGCAGTGAAAGGAGAGCGTAAAACAGTCCCGATTAAGACAATCCCTAGGATAAAAAAGAGTGATTGTTTTTTCATAAAAACCTCGATAGAATGATTTTAATAACAGCTTATTTTAAGTTTTTTTCCTTATAATGTCAAGTAATGACAGCTAAGAAAGTTCGATTGATTTAAACGAGAATAGAGTGAAAGGAGATACATTTCTTTACTAGAATTTTCCTTGATTTGATATAAAAATAGGAAAGTGAGAAAATTTGTGATAAAATAGTGGAAGGAAATCTATATATTGGAGAAAAACAGTGCCTGAAAAGCAAAAAATCAGCGTCTTGATGTCGGTCTATGTAAAGGAAAGCCCGACGTTTTTGAGAGATGCTATCAAAAGTGTTCAAAATCAAACCTTGAAACCGAGTGAGCTTGTTCTTGTTGAGGATGGGCCCCTCACGCCAGAGCTCTATCAGGTGCTAGATGAAGTGGAAGCTCAGTCAGATATTCCAGTAAAACGGTGCCCCTTAGAGCAAAATCAAGGTTTAGGCTTGGCTCTTCGATACGGTGTTTTACAGTGTCAGTATGACATTATTGCACGGATGGATACGGACGATTTAGCCGTTCCGGATCGTTTTGAGAAACAGCTTCAGCTAATGGAGAAAGAAGATCTCGATCTCTTAGGTGGGCAGATTGCAGAGTTCATTGACAATCCAGATGAGATTGTGTCTTATCGTCGTGTTCCAACTCAGCACGCAGACATTGTGGCTTATCAGAGAATGAGAAGTGCTTTTAACCATATGACAGTCATGTTCAAAAAGGACATGGTCCTCAAAGCGGGCAACTACGAAGACGGGCTTTACATGGAGGATGATCTCCTCTGGCTCAATATGATTACGGCAGGTGCCAAGACTGGCAACCTAGATCAAATCTTATGTAAGGTTCGTGTAGGTGCAGGAATGTTTGAGCGTCGAGGTGGCTTGCGTTACCTTAAATTCTACCGTCAAGCTCGCCAACGGATGCTTGAGCGAGGGCAAATTTCTTACATGGAATATGCTAAAAGTATGTTCATTCAGGCAATTGTTGCACTTTGTCCAGGCTTTGTACGTCAGTTTATCTTTGTCAAACTTTTAAGAAAGAGCAAGTAAGACCTGATAGATTGAACGATTCGGGTTATCATAACAATAGTATCATCTGACTCTTTTAAGGGGGAGTAAATTCCTATGAATAAAAAACTAACAGATTACGTGATTGATCTGGTTGAAATTTTAAATAAACAGCAAAAACAAGTGTTTTGGGGGATATTCGATATTCTGAGTATGGTGGTTTCCATCATCGTGTCTTATATCTTGTTTTACGGCCTAATAAATCCTGCGCCTGTGGACTATGTGATCTACACTCTTTTAGCCTTCCTTCTCTATCAAATCATAATTGCATTTTGGGGGCTGAATGCTAGTATTAGTCGCTACAGTAAGATTACGGATTTTATGAAAATCTTTTTTGGAGTGACACTCAGTAGTGTTCTTTCTTATGGAATCTGCTATGCCTTTCTTCCATTATTTTCAATCCGTTTCATCGTGCTCTTCATTTTGTTGAGTACCTTCCTCATCTTGCTTCCTCGCATCACTTGGCAGTTGATTTATTCCAAACGTAAAAAGGGTAGTGGAGATGGAGAGCATCGTCGTACCTTCTTGATTGGTGCGGGAGATGGTGGTGCCCTCTTTATGAATAGCTACCAACATCCAACCAGTGAGCTTGAGATAGTGGGGATTTTGGACAACGATGAAAAGAAAAAAGGGCAAAAACTAGGTGGAATCCCAGTTCTAGGCTCTTATGACAATCTACCTGAATTGGCCAAACGTCACCAAATCGAGCGTGTTATCGTAGCAATCCCTTCGCTCGATCCATCAGAGTATGAACGTATCTTGCAGATGTGTAATAAACTAGGTGTCAAATGTTACAAGATGCCTAAAGTTGAGACAGTTGTTCAAGGATTACATCAATCAGGTAGTGGTTTCCAAAAAATTGATATCACAGACCTTTTGGGCCGTCAGGAAATTCGCCTTGACGAATCACGTCTGGGTGCAGAAATTACAGGTAAGACCATCTTGGTGACAGGAGCCGGTGGTTCGATTGGTTCGGAGATTTGTCGCCAGATTAGCCGCTTCAACCCAGAGCGTATCGTCTTGCTTGGACATGGTGAAAATTCAATCTACCTTATTTATCATGAGTTGATTCGTAAATTCCAAGGGATTGATTATGTTCCTGTCATTGCAGATATTCAGGATTATGATCGTCTTTTACAAGTGTTTGAACAGTACAAACCAGCTATCATCTACCATGCTGCAGCCCACAAACATGTTCCAATGATGGAGCGCAATCCAAAAGAAGCCTTCAAGAACAATATCCTCGGGACTTACAATGTTGCCAAGGCTGTTGATGAAGCCAAAGTACCTAAGATGGTCATGATTTCGACAGACAAGGCGGTCAATCCACCGAATGTTATGGGTGCGACTAAGCGCGTGGCAGAGTTGATTGTCACGGGCTTTAACCAACGTAGTAAATCAACCTACTGTGCAGTTCGTTTTGGGAATGTTCTCGGTAGTCGTGGTAGCGTGATTCCTGTCTTTGAACGTCAGATTGCTGAAGGTGGTCCTGTAACGGTGACAGACTTCCGTATGACACGTTACTTCATGACCATTCCAGAGGCTAGCCGTCTGGTCATCCATGCTGGTGCTTATGCTAAGGATGGAGAAGTTTTTATCCTTGATATGGGCAAACCCGTTAAGATCTACGACTTGGCTAAGAAAATGGTCCTTCTAAGCGGGCACACGGAAAGTGAAATTCCAATCGTTGAAGTCGGTATTCGCCCAGGCGAAAAACTTTACGAAGAACTCTTGGTTTCGACCGAATTGGTTGATAACCAAGTCATGGATAAGATTTTCGTTGGTAAGGTTAACGTCATGCCTCTAGAAGCCATTGATCAAAAGATTGAAGAGTTCCGTTCACTCAGCGGAGATGAGCTCAAAGAAGCGATTATTTCCTTTGCAAATGAGACAACCCACGTTGAGTAAGAGTGTCCAACCAATTAATTATAAATAGAAAGCCAAGGTTCTGTTTGTACAGGACCTTGGCCTTTTTACTCTGTAATTTCAAATCGTTGTATTATTTATAGTTGCTTAATGATGTCGTCAATGGTACGGGCAATCCAGTCAGGTTGATAGCTGAGTAAATCAGCCTCTTCTCCAAATCCCCAAGTAACAGCGAACTTTTTAATGCTAGTTTCTTGGGCTCCAATCATATCAAACTTGGTGTCTCCGATGATGAGGACTTGGTCTGCAGGAAGTTGATGCGTTTGCAAGGCAAAACGGATGACATCCGCCTTGTGTGGCGTTTCAGGACTAGAGCCGTAAATGCCATCAAAGAAATGATGGATTCCTAGATTTCTAGTCATATCATGAGCAGTAGGAGTATTCTTTGTTGTAGTAATATAGAGAGGGTAGTTTTGTGAAAGTGCTTGAAGCAATTCCGTCATTCGGGGGAAGAGCTGCGCTTCGTGGATTCCTTTTTTCTTGTAGTAAGAACGGTATATCTGCACAGCTTCTGAGATTTGCTCCTTGGGAAGACACGTTGCAAAACTACTTTCAAGTGGCGGTCCCATGAAACCACGAATGGTTTTGGCATCAGGAGTCGGAACTCCTAGCTCTTTAAAGGTATGGGTAAAGGCATTGTGGATCCCTAGGGAACTGTCAACCAGAGTTCCGTCTAGATCAAAAAAGATTGCTGAGATAGAGGGCATAGTTTCTCCTAATAGATAAGCTTATTCTCCGAAGATTTCTTTTTGTAGGCGGCGACCAGTAGGAGTGGCAGCGAGTCCACCCTCAGCCGTTTCACGAAAGGCAGTTGGAAGGCTCGATCCGACCTGGTACATGGCATCGATGACTTCGTCAACAGGGATCTTAGATTCGATACCTGCTAAGGCCATATCTGCCGCTATAAAGGCAAAGCTGGCTCCCATGGCATTTCGTTTGACACAGGGAACCTCAACCAGACCAGCGACAGGATCGCAGATGAGACCCAGCATATTTTTAATGACAAAGGCGATGGCTTGGCTAGCCTGATAGGGGGTTCCACCTGCAGCCAAGGTCAAGGCTGCGGCACTCATGGCAGAGGCAGAGCCGACTTCGGCCTGGCAGCCACCTTCAGCACCTGAGATAGAAGCGTTGTTTGCGATAACCAAGCCAAAGGCGCCTGCAGCAAAGAGGAAATTTAGCTGTTCTTCGTGGCTAAGGTCTAGTTTTTGGATAGCAGCAGTGAGAACGGCTGGCAAACAACCAGCACTTCCTGCGGTTGGGGTGGCACAGACCAAACCCATTTTAGCGTTGTGTTCGTTGACCGCGATGGCATTACGGGCTGCTGATAGGATGGTAAAGTCAGACAAGGCCTTGCCACTTTTGAGATGGCGGTCTAGTTTGGCCGCGTCTCCGCCTGTTAGGCCACTGCGGGATTTATTTTCACTGAGACCGAGCTCAACAGAGGCTTTCATGACTTCTAGATTGCGTTCCATGAGGAGGAGAACTTCTGGCCGTTCTCGACCGGTTAATTGATATTCGGTCGCAATCATGAGTTCTGCGACATTTCCTTGGAAGTCTAGATCCGCCTGCTCGACCAATTCTTTGATAGAATAAAACATGTTTCCTCCTACTTAAAGAAATTGACATTGTGGAGATGAGGGATTTTTCGAATTTCTTCAATCGCCTCTTCGCAACTTCGACTATCGACTTCGATAATCATGATGGCTTTTTCTCCAGCTTTTTCTCGAGTCACATTCATCTGAGCGATGTTGATATCGAAACGAGAGAGGGCTTCAGTAACATGGGCAATCATACCTGGAACATCCTGATGCACGATGATGATGGTCGGTGTGTTCATGTTGAGAGAGACAGCAAAGCCGTTAAGCTCCGTAACTTGGATATTTCCCCCACCGATAGAAATACCTGTCACGCTAATGGACTTATGGTCATTCTTTACAGTGATTTTGGTGGTGTTTGGGTGAGGAGCGTTGCTGTCTTTCTGAATGGTCCAGACAATCTTGATACCACGCTTATGGGCAATCTCAAGGCTATTTGGAATGTTGGGATCATCCGTATCCATACCTAATATACCAGCAACGAGAGCAAGGTCAGTTCCATGACCACGGTAGGTCTTGGCAAATGAGTTAAATAATTGGAATTCTACCTCTGTTGGCGTATCGTCAAAGATGGAAGAGACGATTTTTCCGATACGAACGGCACCAGCTGTGTGGCTACTTGATGGGCCAATCATGACTGGTCCGATAATATCAAAGACAGATTGAAAACGAAGTGATTGCATCTGTTTCCCCTTATAAAGATTCTTATAACTATTATATCAAAGAATGGACCTCTGCGCTTGTTTCCCTTATCAAAAGCTCAAAATGATTAAAGATGGTATAAAATAAGGCCTTTTGTGACAAAACCCTCCCTAAAACGGTAAATATAAAACATTTTTGTAATATTTCTACATATAACCGTTAAACAACGGTAACATTTAAAAGGTATCATAGATATATTCAATAGAAGGAGAATTTTTAGATATGTCATTAACAACTAAAAAAATCAAAACAACTATCGCAGGAGTAGCAGCCTTGCTTGCTTTCTTTGCCCCAGCTCTTGCCTCTGCACAAGAAACTGTAACTTACACTGTTAAATCAGGTGATACTCTTTCAGAAATCGCTGAGAAGTACAACACGACTGCTGAAAAATTGGCAGCAAAAAACAATATCAAAGATATCCACCTTATCTATGTTGACCAAGTTTTGGTCATCGAAGGTACAGCTTCTACTGTAGATCCAGCTGCGACAACGGAAGAAACAACTCCAGTAGCTACAGAAACAGTTGAAGAATCTCCAGCTGCAACTACAACTTATGAAGCACCAACAGCAGAAAGCAACACTGTCGCAACATCTACTGTAAGTGGTTCTGAAGCAGAAGCCAAAGAATGGATCGCTCAAAAAGAATCAGGTGGTAGTTACACAGCTACAAACGGCCAATACATCGGACGTTACCAATTGACAGATTCATACTTGAACGGTGACTACTCAGCTGAAAACCAAGAACGTGTAGCAGATGCCTACGTTGCAGGACGTTATGGTTCATGGACAGCTGCCAAGAACTTCTGGCTTAACAACGGTTGGTATTAAGAATACAAGAGTCCTTTAGGGCTCTTTTTTGTTTCTCTATAACAAAAAGCGTAACGATCTTCTCAGCAATGCTCTATTTGTATAATTTCGACTAAATTCTTCAAATTATTTTAAAACTCAAATAGTATAAATAGGCTTATTATGTGTAAAAATATATCATATAATAAGCTTTTTCTTGATTTAAATGAAATAAAATACAGTTTTTCCTTGACAAACGAGAACGAGAAGAGTATTATTTATACAATGATAAAGTATAAAAATAAAAGGAGGCTCTTCTATGAATAAAGTGAAGAAGGTGTTGATGACGATGTTTGGTTTGCTTATGTTTCCCTTATTATTTGCTTGTAGTAACAGTCAGTCCCAAGGTGTTGAAGCCATTAAGGCTAAAGGAAAATTGGTGGTGGCCCTAAATCCAGAGTTTGCTCCATTTGAATACCAGAAATTGGTCGATGGGAAAAATCAGATTGTAGGTTCAGATGTTGAGCTAGCCAAAGCCATCGCAAAGGAACTAGGTGTAGAAGTGGAGTTCTCTCCAATGAGTTTTGACAATGTACTGGCTAGTCTTGATTCAGGCAAAGCCGATCTTGCCATATCAGGTGTTTCTAAAACGGAGGAGAGAAGTCAAGTTTACGATTTTTCAATTCCCTACTACACTTCGAAAAATAAGGTTATCGTAAGAAAATCTGAATTAACGAATTACCAATCAGTCAAGGATTTGGCTCAGAAAAAGGTTGGAGCGCAGAAAGGCTCAATCCAAGAGACTTCGGCCAAAGAAACCTTGCAGGATTCTTCTCTCGTTTCACTTCCTAAAAATGGGAATTTGATAACAGACTTGAAATCAGGGCAACTAGATGCGGTTATCTTTGAGGAACCAGTGGCGAAAGGATTTGTAGAGAATAATCCAGACCTAGCCATCGCTGAGTTTGATTTTGACAATGACAAAGAAGATTCCTACGCTGTTGCGATGAAAAAAGACAGTAAAGAATTAAAAGAGGCGGTTGACAAAACCATCCAGAAGTTGAAGGATTCTGGGGAATTGGACAAATTGATTGACGATGCTTTTAAAGCCTCTATCGAAAAATAGAAAGAAGGAAGAGAAATGAGTAAGGAAAAAGTTATTTTAGCCTATTCAGGTGGATTGGATACATCAGTTGCTATTACATGGTTAAAAAAAGACTATGATGTGATCGCTGTTTGTATGGATGTGGGTGAAGGAAAAGATTTGGAGTTCATCCACGATAAAGCTCTCAAGGTTGGGGCTGTTGAGTCCTATGTCATTGATGTTAAGGAAGAATTTGCTAATGACTATGTTTTAGTGGCCCTTCAGGCGCATGCCTACTACGAACAAAAGTATCCCTTGGTATCTGCTCTGAGTCGCCCTCTT
>CAUUXT010000038.1:0-8097 GCA_963549015.1 uncultured Streptococcus sp. | reverse complement strand
CGTTGCCCAAAACATCCACTACATAGTTAATGTGGTCCTCGATAACTTCTTTTAGTTCTCCTAACCAGTCCTTACCATAACGGTAGGCAGCTTCTGTCGCCAAATAGCCTAAGCCTGAGATCTCATGCTGGTTATTGGCCAACTGGCGTTTTTGGAAAGCCAGACGAAGCTTTGGATTTTCAATAACTGCATAGGAATTTTTGGTCCCAGCAATATTAAAGGTCTTAGTGGCACTGCTTAAGATAAGGGCAAAGTCTTTAAAAGCTGGATCAATGGTGTTGAATGACTGGTGTTTGTGACCAAAGAGGGCCAAATCTTGGTGAATCTCATCTGAAACCAACAAAATACCATGTTTTTGGCAGAGATGCCCAATCTTTTCTAACACTTCCTTTTCCCAAACACGTCCACCAGGATTGTGGGGATTGCAAAGGATATAAAGCTTCACATCCTCTTCCACCAATTCCTTCTCTAACTGGTCAAAGTCAATCTCAAACAACCCGTCCTTTTCCACCAAAGAATTGGTAATCAATCTGCGATTGTTGAGTTTGACACTGCGGGCAAAAGGTGGATAGACCGGTGTGTTAATCAGAACAGCCTCTTCTTCTTTTGTAAAGGCTTGAATGGCTGTTGAAATAGCTGGTACCACTCCCTCTATAAAGACGAGGGCATCCTTGTCAAAGTGATACCCGTGTTGACTGACTTCCCAGTCCTGAACCGACTCAATCAAAGCATCACTGGCATAGGTATAGCCATAGACCAACTGATCTGCGTAGGCTTGTACAGCTTGTCGAACCTCAGGCAAAACCACAAAGTCCATATCTGCTATCCAGGCTGGTAGAACTTCGCGATCAGCTTCCGCTTCTTTCCATTTATAGGTATGGTGCCCAAAACGATTGGGCAGGCTTGTAAAATCATATTTTCCCATATCTATCTTATCCTTCCAAAGCTTGGCGCAAGTCCGCAATCAAATCTCTAGCATCTTCAATCCCAATTGACAAGCGCAAGAGGTCATCTGTTAATCCATAGGAATGACGCACTTCTGCTGGAATATCCGCATGGGTTTGAGTCGTCGGATAGGTGATCAGACTCTCCACCCCACCCAAACTTTCTGCAAATGAGAAGACCCTTAAGCTATTTAAAATATGAGGAATACGCTTTTCATCCACTACTTTAAAGGAAATCATACCCCCACGTCCAGTGTAGAGAACTTCCTTGACTGCTGGAGAATCCTTCAAAAAGGCAACCACTTCTTGGGCATTGGCTGTAGAACGCTCCATACGAAGAGGCAGGGTTTTGAGACCACGAATCAACTGATAACTATCAAATGGTGACAAGACCGTACCAGTCGTATTTAGATTGTAGAACAGTTGCTCATATAGTTCTAAACTATTAGTCACAACCACCCCAGCCAAGACATCGTTGTGCCCTGCTAGATACTTGGTTGCTGAATGAAGAACAATATCCGCACCATCTTCAATCGGACGTTGGTAAATCGGACTGTAGAAGGTATTGTCCACCACTACCTTGGCACCCTTGGCATGAGCTAGTTTGGCTAGTTTTGCAATATCAAATTCCAACATCAAAGGATTGGTTGGCGTTTCGATATAGAGAACATCCACATCTTTCTCTAACTCAGCAATCAACTCTTCTTCTGTATTGGCATAGGTAAAATGGAAACGGCCTTCTTGCTCGACTTGGTTGAACCAGCGGAAAGAACCCCCATAAAGGTCACGCACTGCTAGGATCTTACTTCCTACTGGAAAGACACTAAAGGCCAGTACAATCGCAGCCATACCTGAGCTAGTAGCTAGGGCATAGTCCGCTGACTCAATAGCCGCCAGGACCTCCTCCGCCTTACTGCGAGTTGGGTTTTTAGTACGGATATAGTCAAATCCCGTAGACTGACCGAACTCCGGATGCTGATAAGTGGTTGAAAAATGAAGCGGCGTCACCAAAGCACCTGTTGCCTCATCTGACTTGATCCCTGCCTGGGCTAAAATTGTGTTGATGTGTAGTTCTTTGCTCATACAATACCTCCAAATCTATAGTAACTATTGTATCATTTATTTTTGCCAACTCATTTTCTTGTTTTCAAGAGCTAGTTATAGTTTCAAACTATACAAAAACGATAGTTCCTTTAGAAACTATCGTTTTTCCTGTTGAATAGACTGGTTATTTAACGTGTTTTGCCAGTTCTTCTTGCGCTTTTTTATTTGATTCTTCTTTTTCTTTCTGCCATTTTTCTTTAGCTTTTTCATACTCATCAGTCGTTACAGTCTTATCTTGCAACTTGAGGTACTTGTATGATTCGACACCCTTATTTCCAGCTTGTGAGAATGGCGCTGAGAATGGAACTGTCTTTCTCAAGCCAGGTGTTCCACCTTGGGAAACGTTTGGAATTGCAAGGGCGCTATCAACGAGCCAAGCTTGAATTTCAGCATATTTTTCATAACGTTTTGCTGGATCTTGCTCTTTATTAGCTTCTTCCAACATTTGAGTGTAGGTATCCAGACCAACCGCCTTAGCCTTGTCATTGACCTCACCTGGTTCTAGACCAAGGTTTTGCAACATACCACCGTTATTGACATTTAGGATATCTAGATAGCTTGATGGATCCAAGTAGTCAGCACTCCAACCGCCATTATAGATATCAAAGTCTTTTTGTGCTGCCGTTTGAGCGAGGTAGCTAGAATTATCGTAGTCATCTGTTGATAATTGTTGGATATCGATAACCACATTCTCAGCTCCGAGAACAGATTCGATGGATTGTTTCAAAGAGCTCGTTTCAAGTACACCTTTTTTAGCTGATTGGTCTACAGATACATCCAAGTGGATTGGGAATTGTACACCCTTAGCTTCCAATTCTTTCTTAGCTTCTGCAAATTTAGCTTTAGCCTTGTCAGGATTGTAGTATGGGTCTTGCGCGTCTGCAAAGTTGATTCCTTGCCATTCTTGGCCATAGTTGACCATCTTTTCTGAAACAACATCACCAAAGTCTTTTCCGTTGATACTTACAAATGTTGGAGGTACAACCAAGTTACGAATAATCTTTGTTGCTCCTTCTTCCCCTTGAGATTGTGCTCCATAGGCTGTACGGTTATAAGCATAGTTGAAGGCTTGACGGAAGTTTTTATTCAGAACTGCTTCTTGTGTTGATTTCTTTTCGATATCTGAGGACTTAGAAGTGAAGTTATAAGATTTTCTGTCCAAGTTGAAGTTCAAGTAATAAGAAGTTGCGTTTTGCATACTATAGATGATGTTATCCTTGTTCTTCTCTTTAATTCCTTCAAAGCTTGAGCTATTTGGGTAGAGACGCGCGTAGCTGTATACTCCTTCTACGAAGTTACGAGCTAGGGCATCTTGGTCACTACCATCATAGTAAGTCAATTTTACATCATCCACAAAGACATTTTTAGCATCCCAGTAATTTGGATTTTTCTTGTATTCGATAACAGATTTTGAAACAAAAGATTTCATCAAGAAAGGTCCACTGTACAAAATACTAGAAGGATCTACCTTACCAAAATCATCCCCTTTTGATTTCAGGAAGTCTGCATTGACAGGGAAGAGAATGGTTGAAGTTGTTTTAGAGTTCCAATAAGGTTCTGGACGTGTCAAAGTGTACTGAACTGTTTGGTCGTCAATCGCCTTAACACCGACAGTTGAAAAGTCAGTTGTTTTCCCGTTGATATAGTCATCCAAACCTGCTACAGAGTCTTGAACCAGGTACAAGGCTTCGGATTTTTTATCAGCAGCATATTTCAACCCAGTGACAAAATCTTGCGCCGTTACAGGGGCGTATTCTTCACCCTCATAGGTATACCATTTTGCATCCTTACGCAATTTGTAAGTATAGGTCAAACCGTCCTGAGAAACAGTCCAATCCTCTGCCAACGATGGAACATAGTTACCGTATTGGTCATTTTCCATCAATCCATCTACCAAATTAGTAACGATGTCGTTGGTTGTTGCACGGTTTTCTGCAAGATAGTTCAAACTAGATGGATCGCTCGAATAAACATAGTTATATGTTTTAGAAGAACTAGTTGAGTTTCCACATGCGCTCAGTAAGATACCTGCGCTTAACACGACACTTGCAAGTGTCAGATACTTGGCCTTAGACTTTTTCATTTCCAGAACCTCCTGTTTTAAAGATTTGTCTTATTATACAGCTTTGGTTTTATTTAGTCAAGCAATTTCTGGAGAAAAACTTAAAAAAGCATATTTTTTGCTCTTGATTTTAGAAAAAGTTCTCTTTTTTTTAGAAAAATGTAGTATAAAAACCTTTCTGTTAAAGAAAGGTTAAATTCATTACTTTTATTTATAAATCTTTTTACGATATTTTCAATCGTGTACGTAGTCGGTCTGCTTGAGCTTTGCCGATTATCTTGTCCAAGAGTCGTGTCCGTAGGCTCATCAAACCATAAAGACCTCCTCCAAGCCCTCCGATGAGAACCACATAAAGGAAACTCCAGAAACGTCCACTTGGTTGGAAGACAAAACCGAGTAGCCACTGCAAGAAGCCAACTAGGATAAACATGACAAGGGTCAAGATGGTAATCAAAATAGTCCGTTTCAAGATTATCTTTCGACGAGCTCTCGTTACCTGGCAGATGTCTCGGTACATCAAGACATTCGGAATGATTAAGCCGATAGTCGTTGAAATCAAAGGACCGTAGCTGTGGAAAATAGCAATGGTTGGCAATTGCAAGACGATCTTGGCAATAGAACCATAGATAAAGTAAAGAACTGCCTTGCGGTTTTGGAACATAGCCTGAAGCATAGGAGACAAGACCATATACAAGCCTAGGATAGTAGACTGCAAAACTGCAAAGACAAATAAGCCCATGGCCAGACTATCTGGCTTACCGTAAAAGACTGTATAAAGAGGCTCCCCTACCATGACCACTCCAACCGTTGCCGGCAGTAGAAATAAGAAGAGCATGGTGAGGCTATCTTGGACTAGGCGAGCCGCCGCCTGCAAGTCGCCTTTTACATAGTTTTCCGTCAACAGCGGCAAGCCGACACTCCCGATTGAAACTCCCACAGAGATTAAAATCATAGTAATTTTATTAGGATTGGCTGAGAAATAAGAAAACATGACAACCAAGTCTTCATTGCTGTAGTTAGTAAACCACTTCATACTATTGATAAAGGTCATCTGGTCTAAGATTTGGAAGAGTTGAATGGCTGATCCTGTCAGGATAAAGGGAATGGCTTCCTTGATGGTATCGACTAAGAGTCGCTTACTATTAATCCTATCCCGTGTTTCAAAAACTCTTTTAAGCAAACCTTCTTGGGCAAGGAAATAAATCAAGACTGCAAAACTTGCCACCATCCCCACAAAGGCCGCAAAGGTCGATTGGGTAACGGCTGATAAGTAGTCACCAGAACCCATCTTCATAATGAAGAAGGTTGCCATCAACATCCAGATAACACGGATTACCTGCTCGGCGATTTGACTCATAGCATAGGGTTTCAGGTTATTCATCCCTTGGAAGAATCCTCTGATGACACTCATAGATGGGAAAATCAAGACTGCCCAAGCCAAGCTCTGCATGATGGGAATCAGGTCTTTCCCCACACCTGACAAATCTGCTAACCAGGGAGAAAAGAGATACAAGACCAAAGCAAAGACTAAGCCCAAGCCCGTCATAAAGCTTAGGAAACTCCGAATCAAGGCAAAGCTATGCTCTTCTTCTCGCATGGTATTGTACTTAGCTACTTGTTTGGCGACCGCAACTGGGATACCCGCTGTCGAAATCAGCAAGAACCAGGCGTAAATATTGTAGCCCATGGTAAAGAGTCCATTTGCCTTAGCAGCATAGGTCCCCATCCAGATATACCAGGGAATAATGTAGATAGCACCAAGGAGGCGACTAATAAAGTTACTAGCTGTTAGCCAAGCAGTCCCTCGCAACATCTGGGCTTGCTGGTGATTGTTTTCGTTAGACATAGCTTCCTCATTCAATTTTGATAACTAGGAAAAGTTCCTTATCTTCCATTATAAACTTTTCCTTGTTACTTGTAAAATTCGGGCTTGAAGTTTATAATAGAAAGTATGATTAAGATTGAAACCGTATTAGATATTTTAAAGAAAGATGGCCTTTTTCGTGAGATTGTTGACCAAGGACATTACCACTACAACTACAGTGAAGTTGTTTTTGACAGCATCAGTTACGACAGTCGAAAAGTAAAAGAAGGCACTCTTTTTTTTGCAAAAGGCGCTGCTTTTAAAAAAGAATACCTCCTATCTGCTATAAGTCAGGGCTTAGCCTGGTATGTCGCAGAAAAGGACTACGAGGTTGGTATCCCCGTCATCGTTGTGAACGATATCAAAAAAGCCATGAGTTTAATTGCTATGGAATTCTATGGCAATCCACAAAAGAAACTCAAAATTCTCGCTTTCACAGGTACAAAAGGAAAGACAACAGCTGCTTACTTTGCTTACCACATCCTATCTCAACGCTACCCAACAGCTCTCTTGTCAACTATGAACACAACTCTGGATGGCAAGACCTTCTTTAAATCTTCCTTCTCAACACCCGAAAATATCGATCTTTTCGACATGATGGCTCAGGCTGTTAAAAATGGAAGAACCCATCTTGTAATGGAAGTCTCTAGCCAAGCCTATCTTGTTCATCGAGTCTATGGTCTGACCTTTGATGTAGGTGTCTTTCTTAACATCACTCCTGACCATATCGGTCCGATTGAGCATCCAAGCTTTGAAGATTACTTCTACCATAAACGTCTCTTGATGAAAAATAGCCGAGCAGTTGTCATTAACAGCGACATGGACCACTTCACTGTACTGAAAGAACAAGTAGAAGATCAAGACCATGATTTCTATGGTAGTAAGTCAGACAACCAAATCGAGAACTCCAAAGCCTTTAGCTTTTCCGCTACAGGTAAACTCGCTGGTGATTATGATATCCAACTCATCGGTCACTTCAATCAAGAAAACGCTGTTGCTGCTGGACTTGCCTGCCTTCGTCTAGGTGCTAGTCTAGAGGACATCAAAAAAGGAATCGCTACAACCCGCGTTCCTGGACGTATGGAAGTCTTGACTCAGAAAAATGGAGCCAAGGTCTTCATCGACTATGCCCACAACGGGGACAGTCTGAAAAAACTGATTTCTGTTGTTGAAACTCATCAAACTGGAAAGATTGCTCTGGTTCTCGGTTCGACTGGAAACAAGGGTGAAAGTCGTCGCAAAGACTTTGGACTCCTGCTCAATCAACATCCTGAGATTCAAGTCTTTCTCACCGCTGATGACCCCAACTATGAGAATCCAATGGCCATTGCAGATGAAATCAGCAGCTATATCAGTCATCCTGTTGAAAAGATTGCCGATCGTGAAGAAGCCATTAAGGCAGCGATGGCCATCACAAATCAAGAACTTGATGCCGTGATTATTGCAGGTAAGGGAGCCGATTGCTACCAAATCGTCCAAGGAAAGAAAGAAGACTATCCTGGAGATGCGGCCATCGCAGAACGTTATCTATAAAAAAAATCAAGGGAAACATTCCCTTGATTTTTTTAGTCTTCTTTCTTAAATGAATTTTTAAGACCTTCAACGGCACCTTCTACAGCACCTTTAGCATCTTCAACAACTTCTTTTGCTTTCGCAACTGTTTTTTCTACAGCACCTTCTACTTCTGTCTTGCTATCGCCAGTAACTTTACCAAATTCTTCTTTGATAGCACCAGTTGCTTGATCCAATTTATTTTCAAGTGACATAGCTCTGTCTCCTTTGCTTTTAATACGATAAACGTTATCGCTTACATTCAGTTTATGCTTATTCTTTAGTAAAGTCAAACAATCTGCTCAAAATGAAGCCATTAAGACAAATAGAAAGTCAACCGTTCCTTATCAAAATCAGCAGCTAACTCATACTTTCCATCTTCGTTTTGCACAACATAGCCCAAGACGACTAGACTCTCAACGAAGATATCACGGCGTTTCTGCATCAGTTGGTCTTTTTTGAGGAATTTTAACAAAAAAGTCGTCATATATTTGAGGGCCTACTCAGGGGTCACCTCTCCTAAAATATCCTCGAGTTGCTGCTGGTGTTCTGTCAGTGGATACGGGTTCTTA
>CAUUXT010000037.1:0-8566 GCA_963549015.1 uncultured Streptococcus sp. | reverse complement strand
ATTATTGAGTGGCTCTTTGTTGTTCTTAATTTTTAGGCATAACATCCTAGCCTTTAGGCATCTCAATATCTTAGCTGCAGTTCTAGTTTTACTATCTGCTGTCGCAGCTCTACTTTTGATAGTATATAAGAAAGCCGAAAAGTTCACGATTTTCTTTTTGGTACTTGCGGTATTGACTAGTTCGGTTTCGCTATTTGCTCTGCACCAATTTGTAGGCTTGACTAATCACATCAATGCGACATCAAACTACTCAGAGTATTCGATGAGTGTTGTGGTTCTAAAAGATAGTGAAATCAACAACGTTACCCAGTTGGATAGTGTGACAGGTCCGACTGAAACGGATAGTGACAATATCCAAAAATTGATAGCGGATATTAAGACGACTCAGAGCAAAGACTTGACGGTTGAACAAAGTGCATCTTACTTAGCAGCCTATAAGAGCTTGATTTCAGGTGATGCGAAAGCGATTGTCTTGAACAGTGTCTTTGAAAATATCATTGAAGCGGAGTATTCAGATTATGCTTCGAAGATTAAGAAAATCTATACGAAAAAACTAACCAAGGATGTTGCGGCACCAAAGGTATCTAAGAATCAATCCTTTAATATTTATATTAGTGGTATTGATACTTACGGACCTATCAGTTCCGTTTCACGTTCAGATGTCAACATCTTGATGACTGTAAATCGAGATACCAAGAAAATCCTTCTCACTACAACACCTCGAGATTCTTATGTTCCGATTGCGGACGGAGGAAATAATCAAAAGGATAAATTGACTCACGCAGGGATTTATGGAGTGGACTCATCAATTCATACCTTGGAAAACCTATATGGAGTTGATATTAACTACTATGTTCGTTTGAATTTCACCTCTTTCTTGAAATTGATTGACCTTCTAGGTGGTGTGGATGTTTATAATGACCAAGATTTCACTTCTTTGCATGGGCAGTACCATTTTCCTGTCGGGAATGTCCATCTAGACTCTGAAAAAGCCCTTGGTTTTGTCCGCGAACGCTACTCTCTAGCGGATGGAGACCGCGACCGCGGTCGGAACCAGCAAAAAGTCATTGTTGCCATCATTCAGAAGTTAACATCAACGGATGCTTTAAAGAATTATGACAACATTATTCAAGGATTGCAAGATTCTCTTCAAACCAATATGCCTTTGGAAACCATGATGGACTTGGTTAATACACAGTTGGATAGTGGTGGTCAGTATAAGGTCAATTCCCAAGACTTAAAAGGAACTGGTAGAACGGATCTTCCATCCTACGCTATGCCAGATAGCAACCTCTATATGATGGAAATTGATGAAAGTAGCTTGGCCGCAGTCAAGGCAGCTATCAAAGATGTGATGGAGGGAAAGTAGCATGATAGACATCCATTCACACATTGTTTTTGATGTGGATGATGGTCCAAAGTCGATAGAGGAGAGTAAAAACCTTTTAAGAGAAGCCTATAGTCAAGGGGTCAGGACCATTGTTTCCACATCTCATCGTCGGAAAGGGATGTTTGAGACACCAGAAGAGAAGATAGCAACTAACTTTTTGAAAGTTCGCGAAATAGCCAAGGAGGTGGCAGATGATCTTGTCATCGCTTATGGTGCAGAAATATACTATACGCCAGATGTTGTCGAAAAATTGGAAAAGAAATTGATTCCAACCCTCAATGATAGTCACTATGCTTTGATTGAGTTTAGCATGAATACACCCTATCGAGATATACATAAAGGACTGAGCGATATTCTCATGTTAGGGATTACACCAGTTGTTGCCCATATTGAGCGTTATGATGCTCTAGAAAATAATGAAAAGCGAGTTCGGGAACTGATTGATATGGGGTGCTATACCCAGGTCAATAGTTCTCATGTCTTGAAACCAAAACTCTTTGGAGAAACCTACAAATTCATGAAAAAGAGAGCTCAGTATTTCTTGGAACGTGATCTAGTTCACGTCATCGCTAGTGATATGCATAATTTGGATCGCAGACCACCTCATATGGAAGAAGCCTATGATATCATTGCTAAAAAGTATGGCGAAGATAAGGCGAAGGAACTCTTCAAAGATAACCCACGAAAAATAATAATGGATCAATTGATTTAGGAGAAACAATGAAAGAACAAAATATGATGGAAATTGATGTATTTCAATTGCTTAAAATCCTTTGGAAACGGAAAGTTCTAATTGCACTGGTAGCAATCGTAACTGGGGTAGTAGCCTTTGCCTATAGTAGCTTTATCGTAAAACCTGAATATACCAGTACGACACGTATCTATGTAGTTAATCGTAATCAGGGAGATAAGCCTGGATTGACAAACCAAGATTTGCAAGCAGGATCTTACTTGGTTAAAGACTATCGTGAAATTATTCTTTCGCAAGACGTTTTGGAGAAGGTCGCAACGGATTTGAAACTGGATCTTCCTTCAAAAGGTTTGGCTAGTAAAATCAAGGTGACCGTACCGGCTGATACACGTATCGTATCCATCTCTGTTACAGATCGTGCGCCTGAAGAAGCAAGTCGTATCGCCAACTCATTGAGAGAGGTTGCAGCTCAAAAGATTATTAGTGTTACACGGGTTTCAGATGTGACGACACTCGAAGAGGCTCGCCCAGCAACCTCACCATCTTCACCAAACATTCGTCGTAATACCATGATTGGATTTCTCGCTGGAGCGGTTGTGATGATTGTCACGGTTCTCCTTATTGAACTCCTAGATACACGCGTTAAACGACCAGAAGACGTTGAGGATGTTATGCAAATTGCATTATTAGGAGTTGTTCCAAATTTGGATAAATTGAAATAGGAGAGAAAAATGCCAACGTTAGAAATCGCACATAAAAAATTGGATCAGGCAAGAAAAGCAGAGGAATATTACAATGCGCTTCGTACCAATATACAATTGAGCGGAAATAACTTAAAAGTTATTTCAATCACATCGGTAAAACCGGGGGAAGGAAAGTCAACTACTTCTACCAATATTGCTTGGGCCTTTGCGCGTGCTGGATATAAGACACTTTTAATTGATGCCGATATTCGTAATTCTGTCATGTCAGGTGTTTTTAAATCACGTGAAAAGATTACAGGATTAACAGAGTTCTTATCTGGAACAACAGATTTATCACAAGGGTTATGTGATACGAATGTTGAAAATTTGTTTGTCATTCAAGCTGGTTCCGTTTCTCCCAATCCAACAGCTTTATTGCAAAGTGAGAATTTTAAGACTATGCTTGATACTTTGCAAAAGTACTTCGATTACATCATTGTGGACACCGCTCCTATCGGAGTTGTGATTGATGCGGCTATCATCACTCAGAAATGTGATGCTTCGATTTTGGTGACTGCAGCTGGTGAAACAAATCGACGTGATATCCAAAAAGCCAAAGAACAATTGGAACAAACAAGTAAACCATTCTTAGGGATTGTATTAAATAAATTGAATACCTCGGTTGAAAAATATGGATCATATGGAGCTTATGGCTCTTACGGGAAAAAATAAGAGATAGCTTAGGGAAGATATTATGGAAGAAAAAGGATTGAAGATTACTTTGGCGGCAATCCAGAGTTTTCTTGTCATTATATTAGCTTATTTACTTAGTTTTGTTAGAGAAACAGAGATTGTGAACACCTCTGTTATCATCTTGTTCATTCTGCATTTTGTTGTCTTTAGCATTAGTGATTATGAGCGTGATTTTTTTAAAAGGGGCTATTTGGCTGAGTTTATCAGCACTACAAAATATATCGTTTTCTTTGCTTTAGCTATCAGTATTTCAAACTTCTTTTTAGAAGATCGTTTTAGTATCTCTAGACGAGGCATGATTTATTTTTTGACAATACATTCTATTTTGTTGTATTTGTTGAATCTGTGCATTAAACGCTATAGGAGACGTATCTTTCCAAATTTCAAGGGGAGTAAAAAGATATTCTTGATAACAGCTACTTCCAGAGTTGAGAAAGTTGTGGATAGACTGATAGAGTCGGGAGATATTTTTTGGGAATTGGTGGCGGTCAGTGTTTTGGATCAGCCTAATTTTCAGCATGCATCCGTAACCGTTGTACCTGCAGAGAACATCTTAGACTTTGCTACCCGTGAAGTTGTTGATGAAGTGTTTATCAATTTACCAAGTGAAGAGTATGACATTGGGGAGTTTATCTCTCTTTTTGAAACAATGGGAATTGACGTGACAGTCAACCTGAATGCTTTCAATAACTATCTAGGTAGCGATAAAAAGATTCGCGGAATGGCAGGCTTGAATGTCATTACATTTTCTACAAAATTTTATAAGACAAGCCACGTCATTGCTAAACGCTTCATTGATATCATGGGTTCAATTATCGGACTACTTATTTGTGGCTTGGTGAGTATTGTTTTGGTTCCGGTGATTCGAAAAGATGGCGGACCCGCTATTTTTTCTCAAACTCGTATCGGAAAAAATGGTCGACATTTCACTTTTTATAAATTTAGATCTATGTGCGTGGATGCTGAGAAAAAGAAACAAGAGCTCCTTGCACAAAATACCATGCAAGGTGGTATGTTTAAAGTTGATGATGATCCTCGTATAACAAAGATAGGGAGATTTATCCGTAAGACCAGTCTAGATGAACTCCCTCAGTTTTGGAATGTTTTAATGGGAGATATGAGTTTGGTTGGGACACGTCCCCCAACAGTTGATGAGTATGAAAAATATACTCCTGAACAAAAACGTCGTCTTAGTTTTAAGCCAGGAATTACTGGTCTATGGCAGGTGAGTGGTCGTAGTAAAATCACGGACTTTGATGATGTTGTCAAGCTGGACGTGGCTTATATTGATGATTGGACCATCTGGAAAGATATTGAAATATTGTTAAAGACCGTCAAAGTGGTATTTATGAGAGAAGGGGCGAAGTAACTATATGAATAAGGTAAGAGAAATCCAGCTAGGAGAATTATCTTTATTAGAAAGTTTTATTACTATTTGTAGTAGATATGACTTGAGATATTATGCTTTGGGAGGGACATTACTAGGAGCAATTCGTCACAAAGGATTTATCCCTTGGGATGATGATATGGATTTGGGAATGCCACGAAAAGATTATGAAAAATTTTTGTCTATTTGTAACAAGGAACTTCCAGAACATGTTGTTTTGAGACTTCATGATGATAATTTAGGTAATACCTCTATTATGGATACATCCTTACAAATTCCATTTGGAGATGAACTATGTAGTCCATTCATAGATATTTTTCCTTTGGATGGATATCCAGATGATAGTTTTCGCTATTTTATTCATACAAACAAAATTAAATTCTATCGTGCACTTTCTAAAATTTCTGTAATCGATCGTCTTCATGACAGAGATCGGGGAAGTTTTGAAAATGCAATTGTGAGTATATCAAAAGTTTTGAAATTAAATAAACTTTTGAAAACATCCACCATTAACAACAAATTACAAAATCTAATTAAACAGTATGATTTTGAAACTAGTTCAATCGTTGGTAATGTATTAGGTTCCTACAGAGAACGTGAACTTGCTAGAAAAGAAGTATTTGGTGAACCACAATTACTAGAGTTTGAGAACTTAGAAATAAGTTGCCATGCAAACCCAGATGAATATTTAACAAAAATATATGGTGATTACATGAAGTTACCAAAAGAAGCAGAACGTAAGGGCCATTTTGAGTCTACATGGGGAAATTAATTTGAATAGTTTTGATTTAATGGGGGTCAGGATTGACCCCTTAACAATGGATGAAACAGTACAGGCAGTTGAGAATTTTGTCATTGAACAACGTCCTCTTCATTTAATGGGCGTAAACGCTGATAAGATTAACCAATGCCAGTCAGATGAAGTCATTAAAAAGATAGTTAACGATTCTGAAATCATCAATGCAGATGGTGCATCGGTAGTTCTTGCTTCTCGCTTTTTGGGCTACCAGGTTCCAGAACGAGTTGCTGGAATTGACTTGATGCAAAGATTACTTAAATTAGCCAATGAGAAATCTTATTCAGTGTATTTCTTTGGCGCTAAAGAAGAAGTTTTGCAAGATATGTTACAAAATTTCAAAGAAGAGTATCCAAATCTACGAGTTGTGGGACATCGTAATGGTTATTTTTCTGAGGAAGATGAGCAAGATATTCAGGGAGATATTCGTGAAAAGAATCCTGACTTTGTATTTGTTGGAATTACCTCACCTAAAAAAGAATATATCATCCAAAAATTTATGGATAATGGAGTGAATTCTATTTTTATGGGGGTAGGTGGTAGCTTTGATGTATTGTCTGGTCACATTCAGCGTGCTCCACTTTGGATGCAGAAATCAAACTTGGAATGGTTGTTCCGAGTTGCTAACGAACCAAAGCGTCTCTTTAAACGATACTTTGTAGGGAATGTTACCTTTATTAAGCGAGTTTTAGATGAGAAACGAAAAACGAAAAAATAATATTTTACATATTTCACGAACAATGGATATTGGTGGTGCTGAGAGAATTGTGTACCAGTTGAGTTCTGATTTGAAAGATGAGTTTGATAGTGTACATGTTGCTTCTACAGGAGGTCTATGGGAACGAGAATTAGAGACTCGAGGAATTATCCATCATAAAATTCAGGATATAGACAGCAAAAATCCTCTCACAGTGTTAAAGTTGATTCTTAGTATTTATCAAATTATCAAGACAAATGAGATTACTCTAGTTCATACGCATCATCGAATGGCAGCTTTTTATATTCGGTTATTAAAACTGATTAATCCGAAGCTAGTCCACGTTTACACTGCTCATAATGTCTTTCAAGATAAGTTGTCTTTATATAGATTTTCACTGAAAAATGCTTATAGTATTGCAGTTGGTCAAGCAGTAAATAAAAATTTGAAAGATGATGTGGGAGTTACAGACAGTAAGGTTATCTATAACGGAGTAATCTTGAAACAGTCAAATAGACAAGTTGATGAGATTATGGAGTTTGATGGAATCAAGTTAGGCTGTATTGCAAGATTATCTGAACAAAAAGGTTTGACCTATCTCATTGATGCTATCTCATTGATTGTAGATGACAAACTTCATTTATTTATCGTTGGAGATGGAGAGCTTAGAGCTGAACTTGAAAATAAGGCGAAAGAACTCAATCTAGAAGATAAAATAACTTTTTTAGGCTATAGACAGGATATAGTCGAGTGCATTAATAGTTTTGATTTTTGCGTCTTACCTTCAGTATTTGAGGGTTTTGGCTTAGTGGCAATTGAGGCATTTATGACCGGAAAAACAATGGTTGCTACAGATATTCCAGGATTAAATGAAGTTGTTACAAAAGAAAATGGGGTCCTGGTTCCAGCGAAAGATGCTAAGGCCTTAGCTGCTGCTATTGAGAGTTTGGCAACTGACTCAATTCTTAGAACAAGGTTAGCTCTTCAAGCTAAAAAAGATTATGAAGAGAAGTTTAGCTATCCTTTGTTTTTAGAGAATTACCGTAAATTTTATCAAGAACTAATGGGAGATTCAAAATGAAAAAAGTAATGTTAGTTTTTGGAACGCGTCCAGAAGCAATAAAAATGTGTCCTTTAGTTAATGAGTTGAAGAAAAATGATTCAATTAAAACACTTGTATGTGTGACTGGTCAACATAAAGAAATGTTAGAGCAAGTTTTAGATGTCTTTAAAGTTGTTCCTGATTACGATTTAGGAATTATGAGGGCCAATCAAACACTATTTACAATCACGACAAGTATTTTAGATAAAATTCAGGCAGTTTTAGAGCAGGAAAAACCAGATATTGTTCTTGTTCACGGAGATACTACAACCACTTTTGCGACAGCTTTAGCAGCATTTTACATGGGGATTAAAGTTGGGCATGTAGAGGCAGGATTGAGAACTTATAATCTACAAAGTCCATTTCCTGAAGAATTCAATCGTCAGACTACTTCAATTATTGCGGATTTCAATTTTGCTCCGACAGAAGTGGCTAAAGAGAATCTTCTAAAAGAAGGAAGAGAGAATATCTATGTTACGGGAAATACTGTCATCGATGCCTTGAAGACGACAGTTCAAGAACATTATGATCATCCTATTTTAGAGTGGGCTAAGGACAGTAAACTAATCATGCTAACAGCTCATCGACGTGAAAATCTTGGCCAACCTATGGAAAATATGTTTAATGCAGTTAACCGTATCCTAAATGAGTTTGAAGATGTTAAAGTCGTATATCCTATTCATAAGAATCCTAAGGTTCGTGAACTAGCAAGTAAAGTGTTTGGCGACAATGAACGTATGAAAATCATTGAACCTTTAGAAGTCATTGATTTTCATAATTTTATGAATCAAAGCTACATGATTTTAACCGATTCGGGTGGTGTACAAGAAGAAGCACCTTCTTTAGGTAAACCAGTATTGGTAATGCGTGATACAACAGAACGCCCAGAGGGGATTGCTGCAGGAACCTTGAAATTAGTAGGAACAGAAGAAGATAATATTTATACTAATTTCAAACTTCTTCTAGAAGATGAAACAGAGTACAGCAAGATGAGTAAAGCAAGTAATCCATATGGAGATGGAAAAGCTTGTGAGCGTATTGTTGATATCATTTTGGAAGGATTATCA
>CAUUXT010000036.1:0-8594 GCA_963549015.1 uncultured Streptococcus sp. | reverse complement strand
CGGATCAACAAATCCGTGGTGCAATGGTTCTTCCAAACGGAACTGGTAAAACTCAACGTGTGCTTGTTTTCGCACGTGGTGCAAAAGCAGAAGAAGCAAAAGCTGCTGGTGCAGACTTCGTTGGTGAAGATGACCTCGTTGCAAAAATCAACGGTGGCTGGCTTGACTTTGATGTCGTAATTGCTACACCTGATATGATGGCACTTGTTGGACGTCTTGGACGTATCCTTGGACCACGTAACTTGATGCCAAACCCTAAAACTGGTACTGTAACAATGGATGTTGCTAAAGCAGTTGAAGAGTCTAAAGGTGGTAAAATTACTTACCGTGCTGACCGTGCAGGTAACGTTCAAGCAATCATCGGTAAAGTATCATTTGAAGTTGAAAAATTGGTTGAAAACTTCAAAGCTTTCAACGAAACAATCCAAAAATCAAAACCAGCTACAGCTAAAGGAACTTACGTAACAAACTTGACAATCACAACTACTCAAGGTGTTGGTATCAAAGTTGACGTAAACTCACTTTAATCAGTAGTTTATAAAAGAGAAGACGAGTACGAAAGTGCTCGTTTTTTTGATGAGTATGACCTTTTAGAAAAATCAGTTCATTGATCAGCTTTGTAGCAATAGTGCGTTTCCTCTTCTTCTTTCACAGAAAATATGGTATAATAGAGAGTAAAAAACTTTGAAAGAAAGAAAAAGATGAATTTAAAAGATTATATCGCAACGATTGAAAATTATCCTAAGGAAGGCATCACCTTCCGTGACATTAGCCCTTTGATGGCAGATGGAAATGCTTATAGCTATGCTGTTCGTGAAATTGTTCAGTATGCAACAGACAAAAAAATTGACATGATTGTGGGCCCAGAGGCCCGTGGATTTATTGTCGGATGCCCAGTTGCTTTCGAGTTGGGAATTGGCTTTGCACCTGTTCGTAAACCAGGGAAATTGCCACGTGAAGTGATTTCTGCTGACTATGAGAAAGAGTACGGTATCGATACCTTGACCATGCATGCTGATGCAATCAAGCCAGGCCAACGCGTTCTCATCGTAGATGATCTCTTGGCAACAGGTGGAACTGTCAAGGCAACAATTGAGATGATTGAAAGACTTGGTGGAATTGTAGCAGGCTGTGCTTTCTTGATTGAACTGGATGATCTTAAGGGCCGTGAAAAAATCGGAGATTACGATTACAAGGTACTTATGCATTATTAATAAAAAACAGTCCTTTGGGCTGTTTTCTCTTCATCAGCTATATAAATTAACTATAGCTAGTTAGAGAAAAACTATAATTGAAAACTATATCTTCATACAGTATAATATAGGGAAGAAGTATTTGGAGGTTTTTGCTTTCAAACAGACAAGATCATTCCCGAAATAGAGAACTGTTAGGAGGGTATTATGCCGATTCGACTTGATAAAAAATTACCAGCTGTGGAGATTTTAAGGACAGAAAATATCTTTGTTATGGACGACCAACGGGCCGCTCATCAGGATATTCGCCCCTTGAAGATTTTGATTTTAAATCTCATGCCCCAAAAGATGGTAACAGAAACGCAACTCTTGCGGCACTTGGCTAATACACCGTTGCAATTAGATATTGATTTCTTATATATGGAAACGCATCATTCCAAGACAACTCGTGCCGAACATATGGAAACCTTCTATAAGACCTTTCCAGAGGTCAAGGATGACTTTTTTGATGGAATGATTATCACAGGAGCACCAGTGGAGCATTTGCCTTTTGAGGAGGTAGATTACTGGGAGGAATTCAAGCAGGTTATCGAATGGTCCAAGACGCATGTCTTTTCAACCCTGCATATCTGTTGGGGAGCGCAAGCAGGTCTTTATGTTCGCTATGGCGTTGAAAAGCACCAGATGGATCGGAAACTATCAGGTATTTACCCACAGGATACCTTAAAAGAGGGGCACCTTCTTTTTAGAGGTTTTGATGATCGCTATGTAGCTCCTCATTCTCGTCATACTGAGATTTTAAAAGAAGAAATCTTAAACAAGACCAATCTGGAGATTCTGTCAGAAGGTCCTGAGGTTGGGGTTTCTATCCTAGCTAGTCGAGATTTGCGTGAAATTTATAGTTTTGGTCATTTGGAGTACGATCGTGACACTTTGGCAAGAGAGTATTTTCGTGATTATGAGGCGGGACTCGACCCTCATATACCAGAGAACTACTTTAAAAATGATGATGTAAATGAGACACCTTGTCTCTGTTGGTCTTCATCAGCTGCCCTCTTTTTCAGCAATTGGGTAAACTATGCAGTTTATCAAGAAACCCCTTTTGACTGGAGAAAGGTAGAGGATGATGCGGCTGCATTTGGATATCTATAAGAGGAATTATGACATATTTTGACGCTTTTAAATCAGGGAACTTGGTTTTGCCAAGTGCCCTGCTCTTGCATTTTAAGGAACTCTTTCCTTCCAGCGAAGATTTTCTCGTCTGGCAATTTTTCTATTTACAAAATACCACAGCCTTAGGAGATGTTTCGCCTAGCCAAATAGCTGAAATCATTGGGAAAGAGGTGGCAGATGTCAACCAATCTATTTCGAATTTGACTGAAAATGGTTTGCTGCAATATCGGACCATTGAACTAAATGGGGAAATTGAGCTCATTTTTGATGCTAGTCTGGCTTTTGAACGCTTAGATAGCTTGTTGGATACCCAAACTCCAGTTGCGACTGCCCCAAACCCCAAAAATCAATTGAAGGATCTGGTTGAAACTTTTCAGCAGGAATTGGGTCGCTTGTTAACACCATTTGAAATCGAAGATATTTCCAAGACTGTCAAAGAAGATGGGATCAAGGCGGATTTGATCAAGGAAGCTCTCCGAGAGGCGGTTTTTAATGGCAAACCGAACTGGAAATATATTCAGGCAATCCTACGAAATTGGCGCCATGAAGGCATTCAGTCTGTGGCCCAGGTGGAGGCCAAACGAGCAGAGCGAGAAGCCAACAATCCCAAACAAGTTCAGGCCTCGGCTGATTTCCTCGATGCCATGAATTTGTGGCAAGATTAGTCGCTTGAAAATTCTTGAAAATTAGAGTAAGGTTTGCAAGCTCCTTATAAATATGATAGAATAATAGTGAATAAAATGAAAAAAGAGGTATGTGAAATGTCACGTAAACCATTTATCGCTGGTAACTGGAAAATGAACAAAAATCCAGAAGAAGCAAAAGCATTCGTTGAAGCCGTTGCATCAAAACTTCCTTCATCAGACCTTGTTGAAGCAGGTATCGCAGCTCCTGCAGTTGATTTGACAGCTGTTCTTGCTGCTGCTAAAGGTTCAAACCTTAAAGTCGCTGCTCAAAACTGCTACTTTGAAAATGCAGGTGCGTTCACTGGTGAAACTAGCCCACAAGTTTTGAAAGAAATCGGTACAGACTACGTCGTGATCGGTCACTCAGAACGTCGTGACTACTTCCATGAAACTGACGAGGATATCAACAAAAAAGCAAAAGCAATCTTTGCAAACGGTATGCTTCCAATCATCTGTTGTGGTGAGTCACTTGAAACTTACGAAGCTGGTAAAGCGGCTGAATTCGTAGGTGCTCAAGTATCTGCTGCATTGGCTGGCTTGACAGCTGAACAAGTTGCTTCAACAGTTATCGCTTACGAGCCAATCTGGGCTATCGGTACTGGTAAATCAGCTTCACAAGACGATGCACAAAAAATGTGTAAAGTTGTTCGTGACGTTGTAGCTGCTGACTTCGGTCAAGAAGTTGCGGACAAAGTTCGTGTTCAATACGGTGGCTCTGTTAAACCTGAAAACGTTGCTTCATACATGGCTTGCCCAGACGTTGACGGTGCCCTTGTTGGTGGTGCGTCACTTGAAGCTGAAAGCTTCTTGGCATTACTTGACTTTGTAAAATAATCTAGCTTATTCCAGACAGACAGTTAAAAGTACTAAGTGACTTTGACTGCCTGTCTTATTTTTACTTGGAGCATTCTTGTGAAAGAGGGATTTTTCTGGACTAGGAAAGTTCCTTAGGGAAAGAAAGGCGTGCAGATGCGCGCTCTTTTCTATATCAAAAAGTTATGAAAGGGGGAGTTATGCTCTATATTTGGTCTTATTTGAAAAAATATCCCAAGTGGTTATTCTTGGATTTCTTTGGAGCTATTTTCTTTGTTATCGTTAATCTAGGACTACCGACTGTTCTGGCTCGGATGATTGATGAAGGTGTGAATAAAGGGAATGAACAGCAATTGTATGTTTGGGCTGCAATTATGCTGGTGATTATCCTATGTGGAACCTTGGGGCGTATAGTCTTAGCCTACGCTGCTAGTAAGCTGACGACCAATATGGTCAAGGATATGAGGGATGATCTCTATGCCAAATTACAAGAGTATTCTCATCATGAATATGAAAAGATTGGAGTGTCTTCACTGGTTACTCGCATTACCAGTGATGCCTTTGTTCTCATGCAGTTTGCAGAACAGACCTTAAAACTGGGTGTCATCACCCCCATGATGATGCTGTCTAGTATCTTAATGATCTTCCTGACCAGTCCGTCATTAGCCTGGATAGTGGCCTTTGCAGTACCTTTCTTAGCCGTGGTGGTCATTTATGTAGCGGTCAAGACTCGACCATTATCAGAGAAACAGCAGGCTACCTTAGATAAGATAAACCAATATGCTAGGGAAAATCTAATGGGACTCCGTGTCATTCGTGCCTTTGCCCGTGAGGAGTTTCAAGAGGAACGCTTTGCAGGACAAAATGCAGTCTATGCAGCTAATTCCAATCGTCTGTTTAAACTAACCGGTTTGACGGAACCCTTGTTTGTTCAGATTATCATTGCCATGATTGTAGCTATTGTCTGGTTTGCTCTGGACCCTATCAAACAAGGGAACTTACAAATTGGGGACCTGGTTGCCTTTATCGAATATAGTTTCCACGCTCTCTTGTCCTTCCTTTTCCTATCCAATCTCTTCACCATGTATCCTCGTACAGCCGTTTCGAGTGAACGGTTGAAAGAAGTCATGGATATGCCGATTTCTATTGATCCAAATGAAGGAGGCGTCAGAGAGACAGCAACCCACGGCTATTTGGAATTTGAAAATGTCACCTTTGCCTATCCTGGTGAGACGGAAAATCCTGTTTTGCATAACATTTCTTTCAGCGCTAAACCGGGTGAAACCATTGCCTTTATTGGATCGACCGGATCGGGCAAGTCCTCTCTTGTGCAATTGATTCCTCGTTTTTACGATGTCACACTTGGAAAAATCAAAGTAGATGGTGTTGATGTGAGGGATTACCGCCTCAAGTCTCTCCGTCAAAAGATTGGTTTTATCCCGCAGAAGGCCTTGCTTTTTACAGGAACTATCGCTGAAAATATCCGCTATGGGAAGGAAGATGCTAGTCATAAAGACCTACATCAGGCAGCGGATGTGGCGCAAGCCAAAGATTTTATCGAAAGCCGAGAAGAAGGTTTTGCGACCCATCTAGCTGAAGGTGGAAGCAATCTTTCTGGGGGACAGAAACAACGTCTCTCAATTGCCAGAGCGGTTATAAAGAATCCTGATATCTATATTTTTGACGATTCCTTCTCAGCCTTGGATTATCGTACGGATGCTATTTTACGTCGTCGTCTCAAGGAAGTTACTCAAAATGCTACAGTTTTAATTGTTGCTCAACGTGTCGGAACCATCATGGATGCTGACCAGATCATCGTTCTGGATAAGGGAGAGATCGTGGGTCGCGGTCGCCATGAGGAATTAATGGAAACCAATGATATCTATCGTGAGATTGCTGAGTCGCAGTTAAAAAATGCATCTCTAACAGAAGAATAGGAGGAAATATGAAAACACAATCTAGTTTGGCTCGTTTGTGGAGCTATTTGAAAGCCTACCGTTTTTCTGTATTTTTTGCAGTCTTTCTAAAAGTTTTAAGCGTAGTCATGAGTGTCTTGGAGCCTTTTGTATTGGGGCTAGCCATTACGGAGTTGACAAAGAATCTCTTAGATATGGCTAATGGTCTTGCAGGCGCTCGTATCAATACTGGCTACATCTGAACTGTTTTAATCATTTACCTCTTTAGAGGTCTCTTGTCTTAACTTGGGTCTTATTATTCCAACTATTTCATGACCAATGCGGTCCAGTCTATGACTCAGGATCTACGAAATGAAATGACCGAGAAAATCAATCGTATCCCAGTATCTTTCTTTGACAAACACCAATTTGGTGATTTGTTGGGGCGCTTTACCAGTGATGTTGAGACAGTATCCAACGCTCTTCAACAGTCTTTTCTTCAAATTGTCAATGCTGTTCTGACGATTGTTCTCGTCATGGGAATGGTTTTATACTTGAACTTTCAACTGGCTATAGTGGTGATTCTATCCATCCCAGTGACCTATTTCGGTGCCAGAAGCATCCTGAAACATTCTCAGCCTTATTTTAAAGAGCAGGCGGCTATTTTAGGACGGATGAATGGCTATGTGCAGGAAAATCTCACAGGTTTTAATGTCTTGAAACTCTATGGTCGTGAGGAAACTTCTCATAAAGAATTTTCTAAGATTACAGACGACCTCCAACGTGTTGGCTTTAAAGCCAGCTTTATCTCTGGGCTCATGATGCCAGTCCTTCATGCTGTATCGGACTTGACCTATCTGATCGTTGCGATTCTTGGTGGTTTGCAAGTGATTGCGGGTCGTTTGACAGTGGGGAATATGCAGGCCTTTGTTCAGTACGTTTGGCAGGTCAGCCAGCCTATCCAAAACATCACACAACTTGCGGGTCAAATGCAAAGTGCTAAGTCTTCGCTAGACCGCATCTTCGATATCTTGGATGAGACAGGGGAAGTCAAGGGAGAAGAACTCGAAATCCTTGAACCCTTAACAGGTCAGGTGACCTTCCAACATGTTGACTTCCAGTATGTTGAAAACAAACCATTGATTCGAGACTTTAATCTAGAAGTTCAACCGGGAGAGATGGTGGCGATTGTTGGTCCTACTGGAGCTGGTAAGACGACCTTGATCAATCTGCTTATGCGCTTTTACGATGTCACAGCAGGCGCAATCTTGGTTGACGGGCAGGATATTCGCCAGTTGTCACGTCAAGACTATCGCCGTCAGTTTGGGATGGTCTTGCAGGATGCTTGGCTTTATGAAGGTACGATCAAAGAAAACCTACGTTTTGGAAATCTTGACGCCAGTGACGAGGAAATAATAGAAGCTGCCAAAGCAGCAAATGTAGACCACTTTATCCGAACTCTTCCTGGTGGTTACAACATGGAGATGAACCAAGAGTCAAGTAATATTTCCCTCGGGCAAAAACAACTCTTGACCATCGCGCGTGCTCTCCTAGCCAATCCTAAAATTCTCATTCTGGATGAAGCGACTTCCTCTGTTGACACCCGTTTGGAACTCTTGATTCAAAAAGCCATGAAACGCTTGATGAAAGGAAGAACCAGCTTTGTCATCGCTCACCGCCTCTCTACCATTCAAGAAGCAGACAAGATTCTCGTTCTTAAGGATGGACAGATTATTGAGCAGGGAAATCATGAAAGCTTGCTCCAAGAAAAAGGCTTTTATTATGATTTGTACCAAAGTCAATTTTCAAGTAAATCCGAGCAAGTCGGCTAATTAAAACTGTCTAGACTATTCTTAAATTATCAGTCTATTACAATTTTTCTCAGATAGTACACTTTCCTTGCTATCGTTTTCTGGTAGTAGTATACTTACATTGTAACCACTAAGAAGATGGTTACAAAAAAATGAAAGAGGTAAGAAATATGGTTGAATTGAAAAAAGAAGCAGCAAAAGACGTTACAACATTATCTAAAACAGCGCCAGTAGCATTGGCAAAAACAAAAGAAGTATTGAACCAAGCAGTAGCAGACTTGTATGTGGCTCACATTGCCCTTCACCAAGTTCACTGGTATATGCGTGGTCGTGGTTTCCTCGTATGGCATCCAAAAATGGATGAATACATGGACAGCCTTGATGGCTATCTTGACGAAATCAGCGAACGTTTGATCACCCTTGGTGGCAAACCTTACTCAACTTTGACAGAATTCCTTCAACACAGTGAAATCGAAGAAGAAGAAGGAGAATTCCGTAACGTTGAAGAAAGCTTGGAACGTGTTCTAGCGATTTATCGCTACCTCATCGCTCTTTTCCAAAAGGCTTTGGATGTGACAGATGAAGAAGGCGATGATGTTACAAACGATATCTTTGTTGGTGCTAAGGCTGAACTTGAGAAAACAGTTTGGATGATTGCAGCAGAACTTGGACAAGCTCCTGGTTTGTAAGATATAGTTGCTACCCCTTTTATCATAAGGCGCTTGATAAGTGCCCATGATCAATCATCTTTTAAAAGTCATGTAACTGTAAAAAGTTGCATGACTTTTTTGTCTGCTAGACTTAGGACACATTGTCAAAAGTAGGATTTTACGGTATAATAGTTGCTGTTCGAGAAATTTTGATTTTCAAAGAATAGTGAAATGTTATAAGGAGAACCTATGAACAATTTACCAAATTGCCCAAAATGTAATTCAGAATATGTCTATGAAGATGGAAATCTCTTGGTATGCCCAGAGTGTGCCTATGAATGGAACCCTGCTGAAGTTGCAGAAGTAGAAGAAG
>CAUUXT010000035.1:0-8603 GCA_963549015.1 uncultured Streptococcus sp. | reverse complement strand
ATTTCTATTAAAAACAAGTGTAACTACAGAGAGCGAGCCATATACAGATAATAGTTCTTTAATAGACAAGATAAAAACAGCCATGGAATCCTATTCGGATAGTAAAGGTGAAAGATTTAAGTCAACTAACTTAGCAACATATGGTCACTACTATGGACTAGCAGTGCCAGACCAGATAATGCAATTTGGACAAGTAGATGGGGTGAATTATACTTTTAAATGGTATGGATATATTGCAGGTTCAGGTTCTGGGAGGTTTGAAATCCTAGCTTGCTATGTGAATGAAGCAGAGACAGAGGTGATTCTCTTTGGCTACAAGGATGGTAACCCTGCTCTTTTACACACCGAAGGAAGACCAGAGATTGATAAAAATGAATCAGGGGCTATCATAAATGCCCAGGTTCATTTTGTCGAGTTTCGTCACTCAATATTAGAACAAGTTTTCAATTAGTAAAGAGGAAATACATTTATCGTATGCAGAGTGTTTCTCGTGAAACCTATTTCTTATAAAAAACTTCTCCACATAAAATAATTTGTGGAGTTTTTTCTATAATTAGTAGTTTAACCTGACCTTCAAATAGGAGTATACTAATAATGTAATCGTTATCAAACCTAAAAATTCGATGAAATCAGTTTTTAGGAATAAAAAGGGAGGAAATTATGAAAAAGTTTTCAAAGACCTTGAGAGATAACTGGATCTTTCTCTTGATGGTTTTACCAGGGGCACTCTGGTTGATTCTATTCTTTTACATTCCAGTATTTGGGAATGTGGTCGCCTTTAAAGACTACCATATGACCAGTAATGGTTTCATAGATAGTATTGTGAATAGTAAATGGGTCGGGTTAGATAATTTCAGATTCTTATTTAGTTCAAAAGATGCCTTTATCATCACTCGAAATACTGTCCTCTACAATCTCGGTTTTATCTTTATCGGTTTGATTGTGTCAGTAGGGATTGCGATCATCCTCAGCGAGCTTCGCTCTAAGAGAATGGTTAAGATTTTCCAAACGTCTATGTTGTTCCCTTACTTCCTGTCATGGGTTATCATCAGTTTCTTTACAGATGCCTTCCTAAACATTGACAAAGGGGTCTTCAACCATTTCCTAACATCCATTGGCATGAAGGAAGTCAACTTCTACGCTGACTTAGGCATTTGGCCATACCTTCTCCTTTTCCTAGGTATTTGGAAAGGCTTTGGATATAGCAGTGTCATGTACTATGCGACGATCATGGGAATTGATCCAACCTACTACGAAGCAGCAACAGTGGACGGGGCTAGCAAGTGGCAACGCATTCGCAACGTAACCATTCCTCAGTTGACTCCGCTTGTAACAGTCTTGACCATCCTTGCAGTCGGAAATATCTTCCGCGCAGACTTCGGTCTCTTCTATCAAATCCCACACAATGCTGGTCAGCTTTACAATGTAACCAACGTTTTGGACGTATATGTCTTTAATGGTTTGACTCAGACAGCAGATATCGGTATGGCTTCAGCAGCCGGTCTTTACCAATCCGTTGTCGGCTTGATACTGGTTATCCTATCAAACTTGCTTGCAAGACGAGTCGATCCAAACTCAGCTTTGTTCTAGAAAGGAGGAGAATATGGCAGAAAAGAAAATTAAAAAAGAAAAAATCGATAATGTCGGCATTCACTCCTTCAGTAAGAAAGCAGATATCTTCTTTAGTATCATCTCTGGTTTGATCGCTCTTTCTTGTATCTTGCCCTTTATCTTCGTTATCATCATTTCGGTGACAGACGAAAAGAGCATCCTCCAGTATGGATATAGCTTTTTCCCTTCGAAGTTTGGTGTAGATGGATTCCAGTTCCTAGCTCAGTTTAAAGATAAGATCCTCCAAGCGCTCTTTATCTCAGTCTTTGTAACAGTAGTCGGAACAGTGACCAACGTCTTCATCACGACAACTTATGCCTACGCCATCTCACGGACAACCTTTAAGTACCGCAGATTCTTCACGATCTTCGCTCTTCTTAGTATGTTGTTCAACGCTGGTTTGGTACCAGGCTATATCGTGGACACTCGCCTGCTTCAACTTGGTGATACCGTTTGGGCCTTGATTGTTCCAATGCTTCTCTCACCATTCAACATCATCTTGATGCGTTCCTTCTTCAAGAAGACCATTCCAGAAGCTATTCTCGAATCTGCTCGTATCGATGGTGCCAGTGAAGCTCGGATCTTCTTCCAAATCTGTTTGCCATTGTCACTTCCAGGTATCGCAACCATCACGCTTTTGACAGCTCTTGGTTTCTGGAACGACTGGTTCAACGCCCTTCTTTACATCAAGAGTGACAACTTGTATCCATTGCAATATTTGCTTATGCAAATCCAACAAAATATGGACTACATCGCAAAAGCAGTCGGTCTATCTGGTCAACTGGGAGTTGCTCTTCCAAAAGAAACAGGTCGTATGGCTATGGTTGTCGTTGCAACCCTTCCAATCGCGATTCTATATCCATTCTTCCAACGCTACTTTGTTAAAGGTTTGACGATCGGTGGTGTGAAAGAATAGCACTTGCTGAGAAACACCGTTTCTCTCTTCCCAACTTCATCTTGGTGATTGAAGTAAAAATCATTAAATCGTTTATAAGTTTAAAAACAAAAAAAGGAGTTTTTATCATGAAAAACTGGAAAAAATATGCTTTTGCATCTGCTAGCGTAGTCGCTTTGGCTGCTGGTCTTGCTGCTTGTGGAAACCTTACAGGTAACAACAAAAAAGCTGCTGATACTACTTCAGGTGAAAAACCTGTAATCAAAATGTACCAAATCGGTGACAAACCAGACAACTTGGATGAATTGCTAGAAAATGCAAACAAAATCATCGAAGAAAAAGTCGGTGCTAAATTGGATATCCAATACCTTGGATGGGGTGACTATGATAAGAAAATGTCTGTTATCACATCATCTGGTGAAAACTATGATATCGCATTTGCATCTAACTATGTTGTAAATGCTCAAAAAGGTGCTTATGCTGACTTGACTGATTTGTACAAGAAAGAAGGAGCAGAGCTTTACAAAGCACTTGACCCAGCTTACATCAAAGGGAACACTGTAAACGGTAAGATCTACGCAGTTCCAGTTGCAGCCAACGTTGCATCATCTCAAAACTTTGCCTTCAACGGAACACTTCTTGCTAAATACGGTATCGATATTTCAGGTGTCACTTCATACGAAACACTTGAACCAGTCTTGAAACAAATCAAAGAAAAAGCTCCAGATGTAGTACCATTTGCGGTTACGAAGAACTTTATCCCATCTGATAACTTTGACTACCCAGTACCAAACGGACTTCCATTTGTTATCGACCTTGAAGGAGACACTACTAAGATCGTAAACCGTTACGAAGTGCCTCGTTTCAAAGAACATTTGAAGACTCTTCACAAATTCTATGAAGAAGGATACATTCCAAAAGACGTAGCAACAAGCGACACTTCATTTGACCTTCAACAAGATACTTGGTTCGTTCGTGAAGAAACAGTAGGACCAGCTGACTACGGTAACAGCTTGCTTTCACGTGTTGCTAACAAAGACATCCAAATCAAACCAATCACTAACTTTATCAAGAAAAACCAAACAACACAAGTTGCTAACTTTGTTATCTCAAACAACTCTAAGAACAAAGAAAAATCAATGGAAGTGTTGAACCTCTTGAACACGAACCCAGAACTCTTGAACGGTCTTGTTTACGGCCCAGAAGGCAAGAACTGGGAAAAAGTTGAAGGTAAAGAAAACCGTGTCCGCGTCCTTGATGCCTACAAAGGAAACACTCACATGTCAGGTTGGAACACTGGTAACAACTGGATTCTTTACATCAACGAAAACGTTACAGACCAACAAATCGAAGATTCTAAGAAACAATTGGCAGAAGCTAAAGAATCTCCAGCACTTGGATTCATCTTTAACACTGACAGTGTGAAATCTGAAATCTCAGCAATCTCTAACACAATGCAACAATTCGATACAGCTATCAACACTGGTACTGTAGACCCAGATAAAGCAATCCCAGAATTGATGGAAAAATTGAAATCTGAAGGTGCCTACGAAAAAGTATTGAACGAAATGCAAAAACAATACGATGAATTCTTGAAAAACAAAAAATCATAAGAACGATTGATTTCGTGTATTCATTCCTAATTCCTAAAAATGTGATCACTGCCTTCCTTAGTTCTCTAGGGGAGGTAGTGATTTTTAGGATGTAAAAATGAAAAGAGTAGTTCTAAGAGTTTAGGCGATGTGATACACATGTATCTACAGGAGGTCTATCATGAAAAAGTATCAACTTCTATTCAAAATGAGTGCTGTCTTTTCTTACCTATTTTTCGTATTTGGTCTTTATCAGCTGACGTCTATTGTTCAAAATTATTGGCAATTTTCTTCTCAGGTAGGAAATATCTTCTGGATTCAAAATATCTTAAGTCTGCTATTTAGTGGAGTCATGATTTGGATTCTGCTTAAGACAGGCCATGGCTATCTCTTTCGCATTCCGAGAAAAAAATGGTTCTGGTATTCAATACTGACAGTCCTAGTAGCGGTAGTTCATATATCTTTTAATATTCATACAGCTAGATATGTTCAGTCAACTGCTGAAGGTTGGGCTCTACTGATTGGTTTTAGTGAGACTAATTTTGCCGAATTGGGTATCTACATATCCCTGTTCTTTCTAGTGCCGCTGATGGAAGAGTTGCTCTATAGAGGATTACTTCAACACGCCTTCTTTAAACATTCGAGATTTGGTCTTGATTTGCTCCTTCCTTCTATTTTATTTGCTCTCCCTCATTTCTCAAGCCTGCCTAGTCTGTTAGATATCTTTGTCTTTGCAACATCTGGAATCATCTTTGCTGGTTTGACCCGCTATACCAAGAGCATCTATCCTTCCTATGCAGTGCATGTGATCAATAATATTGTAGCGACCTTGCCATTTTTGCTGACTTTTTTACATAGGGTGTTTGGGTAAAATACTGGCTGGAGAGTTAGGAATTATAGTTTTTCAATTTATAAGCGAATTTCAGGAGGAAAATGAGAATGACACCATTAAAATGGTTTGCTGGAGGAAGCGAAAGGCGTTGTGAAGCCATGACCATCATTGATCATCTATTGGAAGATATAAAGGCTGCGCCTCAACTTGCTCCCCTGAAAAATCAGTTAGTGATTTATAAAAAACGATTAAAGGACGATGGAACCTCTACTCCATTTATTCTGAGCCAAATGAACGTTGACATCTCACGTGTGTTGATTGACAATAAGCTGGATTTGTCAGAAAGTCAAGCTAAGCAAATCAAAAAATTGAGAGAATTATCTGTTATTCGGTATGGTTACTGATGAAGTGCAGGGGTAGGACTCTTTCTACAATTTCCGGTCAAATAAATTGCATTCGTTTTCCCAAGTGGGTATACTAGTATAGTTGAATGAAAAATTCTGAAAATTTAAGAATAGAAAAGAGAACAAATCTTATGGCAAAAGATATTCGTGTCTTACTTTACTACCTTTATACTCCAATTGAAAATGCAGAGCAATTTGCTGCAGACCACTTGGCTTTCTGTAAATCAATCGGCCTTAAAGGCCGTATCCTAGTCGCTGACGAGGGAATTAACGGGACTGTTTCAGGTGATTACGAAACAACTCAAAAATACATGGACTACGTTCACAGCCTCCCAGGAATGGAAGACCTCTGGTTCAAGATTGACGAAGAAAGTGAACAAGCTTTCAAGAAGATGTTTGTTCGCTACAAGAAAGAAATTGTCCACCTTGGTTTGGAAGACAACGACTTTGACAACGACATCAACCCACTTGAAACAACAGGTGCTTACTTGTCTCCAAAAGAGTTCAAAGAAGCCCTTCTTGACGAAGATACAGTGGTCCTTGATACACGTAACGATTATGAGTACGACCTAGGACATTTCCGCGGGGCTATCCGCCCAGACATCCGCAACTTCCGCGAATTGCCTCAATGGGTCCGTGACAACAAGGAAAAATTCATGGACAAGCGTGTCGTGGTTTACTGTACAGGTGGCGTTCGCTGTGAGAAATTCTCAGGTTGGATGGTTCGTGAAGGCTACAAAGATGTTGGCCAATTGCACGGAGGAATCGCAACCTATGGTAAAGACCCAGAAGTTCAAGGCGAGCTTTGGGATGGGAAAATGTACGTCTTTGATGAGCGTATCGCAGTCGATGTCAACCATGTTAACCCAACCATCGTAGGGAAAGACTGGTTTGATGGAACGCCATGTGAACGTTATGTCAACTGTGGGAATCCCTTCTGTAACCGTCGTATCCTAACATCAGAAGAAAATGAAGACAAGTACCTTCGTGGATGCTCACACGAGTGTCGTGTTCACCCACGCAACCGCTATGTTTCAGAAAATGAATTGACACAAGCAGAAGTGGTGGAGCGCCTAGCAGCTATCGGTGAAAGCTTGGATCAAGTCGCTACAGTATAAAGCAAACAGCTCCTCAGGGGCTGTTTTTCTATGCTTTTTATCTAAAAATCTAAAATTTGTTTCTGTATCTTTCAGGAAAATAGGGTATACTATATGTAAACGATTTCAAAGGAGGCCAGTTATGGCGAAAACATTTTTTATCCCAAATAAAGAAAGCATTCTAGGACAACAGGAGGTCTTGACTGCCAAGTCTATTTTAGCCTTGGTGGAGGGCTTGGAGTCACACAGTTATGATGCTGTCTATCTCCGTCAGCCCCTCAATCGTCTCGAGTATATCGAGTGTGGGATTGTAGGTCAGTCGCAATTTCTCTTCAAGGTGAACTATGCGGATAGTCGAAAAGGCTATCAAGTGGTGATTCCAGACTTCCTTACTAGAGCGGACTGGGAGATTGTAGAAGCTCTCCTCCAAGCCCTATTAAGCAAGTTGGGGCAAGTGGCAGAAGGGCTAGAAGGATTTGACTTTGAAGCTTATTTCCGAGAAACGGTCAAGCATTATCTATCTGACAAAGCGGCTCGTCTAGTCTATTGCCAAGGGCTCTTGTCCCCTATCTATCTCAATAAGGAATACCTCGAGAGCTTTTTGGCTGAGGATGGATTGGCACGTTTTGAAGAGCTGGTCAAGAAGGTTCAAGGCTCTGATGCCTACCTTGCCAGTGTGAAATTTTACCCAGACGCCCAAGGCAAGGTACACGGTATCTACCACCTAGCCCAGGGAGTCAAGACGATTTTGCCAAAGGAACCCTTTGTACCAGCTCCTTATACCGAGCAGCTGGCAGGCAAGAATCTTGTTTGGGAGATTGACCTAGTGACGATTTCTGGTGATGGGTCCAAAGCAGAAGACTACGAATCCATCGCTCGCTTGGACTATGCAAGATTTCTAGAGTCACTACCAACAACATTTTACCACCAACTAGATGCCAATCAACTAGAAGTACAAGCCATCCTAGGACAAGACTTTGAAGAATTGGCAAGCATCGAGTAGACCTTGTCCAAAAAAGAGTAAGAATAAAAATCCCTGTCATTAACAAATGGCAGGGATTTTGGTTAAAAGAAGGTCAGGATGCGAAGGTAGTCCACTGTTAGCGCCAACTCTGCAATGAAGAAGGGTAAGAGAATAGCAGCATCAAGTAAGACAGCTAGTAAGAAACGATAAAATGGGTCAAGGCTACTGGTCTTACTTGGCTTGCTAATCACAAAGAGATTTCCAAGGGCAAAGATGGTCATGCTTAGAAGAGTGAGGATGCCAGCAAATCGTAAGCCACCAAAGAGTGCAAAGAAACTTGCTAGAGCTGTTAGGACAAGTGGGATAGCAAAGAGTCTGCTATACCGATCAAAGGCTTCTTGGAATGTGAAGTCGCTCTCTTGGTCCAACACACGTCGGACAGTAAAGCCTCCCAAAATGATGGAAAAGTAAAATAGAGCGCTAGCGACCAGAATCGAAAGTCCGGCAAAGAGATCTAAAGGTGGGAGCTGGTTAGGAGAACCATTAGCAATAGAAATCATATAGCCATAGTAGAGGTGCTTGATATGATAGATACTAAAGAAAAGATTAATAGAAGACAGCAAGGTGAGTAGGGCAAAGACACTGTAACGATGCTTTTGGTCCGTATTCTTGCTGGCAGTTGGTTCTTGGATGGCATCCAGCAGCCAAGACCAAAATAGTGTGATTTCTTCCTTTAATCGAGCAGTTTTGCGGGGGTCAATGTCTGGGATATAGGGGCTTTCTAAAGCCTTGCTGAGGATGCTTTTTTCTTTTACAGAGTTTTCTTGCTTGTGTTCCTCTTCAGCTTTCCCTTCTCCCTCTTCCTCCGTTTGGGTTTCTTCTATCGTTTCGGGAGCTTCCTCCTCATGCCTTTCCGACTCTTTAGGTAAGATAGGAGTTTCTTGGCTTGCTTGTGGTTCGGTCTCTACAGTTTCCGAAGTCTCTGGTTGGTCGGGCTGGATTTCCGATTTCGTCTGAGCTGATTTCTTCTCAAGATCGGCGCTTTCAAACCATTCTTGTGTCATGGTGGAACCTCCTTTTTTATGGTTATTTTCTATCTTTAGACTAGCAGATGAAAGCGTTTTTGTCAATGGTTTCTAGATGGAGAAGAGTACTCTTCTTTTGGTAGGTAGATATCTTGGTTGGCTTTTGTAATGAGTAGGTCCTTG